>JBIOVW010000615.1:0-2040 GCA_044867945.1 Nakamurella sp.
GACTGCCGGCGACGAGGCAGAGCTCGGTGAAGATTCGGTCGAGGAGGTCGTGTACGACGAACCGGGCACCAAACCCAAGCTGCGCGATCCGCTGGCCGCGGAGAAGGCGCGCGACTACATCGCCGCTCTGGGCGGTCGCGAGAACATCTCCAAGGTCGAGGCGGCCGCCGAGACCCGGCTGCGGGTGAAGGTCAAGGACGGAGCCAAGGTGGACGAGTCTGCGTTGGCCAACAGCGGCATCGCGGGTGTGGTCAAGGTCGGGGACGGGCTCTATCACCTGATCGCCGGCGCGAACGCGGACCAGTACGCGGCCGAGATGCGTGGTCAGCTGTCCGCGGTGCCCGCAGGGGTCTGACCCGCTCAATAGTGGCCCCGTTCGGTGTGACAAGGCACCGAACGGGGCACTGTCGTCTCCGGGGGCAACGTGCCCTCGGGAAGGGAGCCGACCATGGGACTGGACGACAAGATCTCGAACACCGGCGAGAAGGCGGCCGGCAAGATCAAGGAGGCCACCGGCCAGGCCACCGGGGACCGCGACCTGGAGGCCGAGGGCCGGGGCGATCAGGCCTCGGCGAACGTCAAGCAGGCCGGGGAGAAGATCAAGGACGCCGCCAAGGACGTCCTGAGCTGACGCTCGTCCTGGCACGCCCCGAGCCCTGGCGGGCTCGGGGCGTTCGTTTCACATTGACGGGGCGTGCGCGGTCCGCGGGTCAGGGCTTGGTGCGGCCCCGCCGCACGCGCTCCACGAGCATCCTCGACGGGTAGATCCGCCGCTTGGTGCGGCCGTTGCGCCTGAACTTGATCCGGGTCAGGTTGACGCCGCGGACGGGCGAGAGGGCGTCCTGCTCGGCGCCCAACTGCTCGACCCGGTCCAGGGTGAGGGTCTCGTGGTCCAGCCGGATCATGGTGCCTGTGCTCACGGCGGACAGTTCGGTCATGGTGCCGCTGGTGTCGGTCTTCCTTTCGTGTGTGTTCATGCTTGTAGGACGTCCACACCGGTGACGACGTTGACGGTCGGTGGGCCAGCTCACCCGGGCGGTCAGGACAGGCAGGTCTGCGGGGAAACGGCGGCCGCGGCGGCCGGCGGATCCCCATCCGGCGCGCAGCCGAGCACCGTGTACCGGTCGGCGCCCCAGGTGTAGAGCATCCACACCGCCGACCCATCGCCCTGATCCTGGACCGCGATCGCCAGTTCGCCGTCCAGGTCGATGACCGCCGCCCGTTCGGTGGCCGACGGGAACGCGTCGTCGCCGGACACGTCCCGCCAGGCCCCGGACTCTGTCAGCTCGAACGCGGACAGGATGGCCCGGCCGTCGGGCTGGCGGCCCTGGACGATGCACCGACCCTGCGCGCAGGGCAGCACGCCGTCGTCGGGCGCGGCGAAGGCTGCACCGTAGGGCACCCCGATCACCCCGGCCACCCGGCCGTCGCCGCCGACCGACAGCAGGATGCCTCGCCCGGACCCGGTGCTGACCAACGCCGCCGACCGACCACCGGCGACGTCGCGATGGGTGGCCAGCACCGTGCAGCCGTCGCAGTTGGCCAGCGAGACGTTCAGTCCGGCACCGGACGGGGCCGGGTCGGGTCCGGCCGCCGCGGCCGTCGTCTCGGCGGGCGGGGGCGGTTCCGGCTGTGTGGCCTCCTCGGTATCCGCCGGTTCCGGAGTCGCTTCCTCGGTCGTCTCCCGGCTGGTCGTCGGCGGGGCCGTCGGCGCGGCCGAAGCCGGGCCGGATTCGCGGTCGGGATCCGGGGTGGCGGCGACCGGCATCGTCGTGCTGCTCTCCGTCGGTGCCGACAGTTCGGGCACGGTCACCACCAGCGTCGGGCCGGTGATCGACGGGCGGGTTTCCGTCGAGCTGCTGCTCGGCGGGCCGGTGTCCGGGGTCGCCGACGTGCCGCTCCCGCACGACGCGAGCAGGAGGGTGACGGCGGCCAGCAACCCCGTGCCGACGATCGAACCGGACCGGCGACGTGCCGTCGCCGTCACCCGGCGGCCCCGGAGCCGGCCGCCGCGGTGACCGACTGGGAGGCCACCCGGAT
>JBIOVW010000616.1:0-2804 GCA_044867945.1 Nakamurella sp.
CGGGCGGATCGTCACCGCGGCACCAGGCGACGGCCAGCGCGCCGGTGAACGCGTCCCCGGCCCCGGTGGTGTCCGCCGGCCGCACCGCCGGCGGCACCGCGGACGCCGAGGCACCGGACGGCCCGCGATACCGGGCGCCGGCCGCGCCCATGGTCGTCACCAGGTGCCCGCCGGGCAGGGCATCCGCGCCCAACGTCGCGGCTTCGTGCTCGTTGACCACCAGGATGCTGACGGCGGCCGGCAGCTCGGGCGGCATCGGCTGGATGGGGGAGGGATTGAGCAGCACGGGCACGCCCGCCGCGGCCGCCGTCTGCGCCGCCCGGGTCACCGTCTCCAGGGGCACCTCCAACTGCAGCACCAGCATGTCCGCCGCACGGATGAGCGCGACGTCGTCCTCGTCGAGGGCGGTCAGCGAGCTGTTCGCCCCGCGCACCACCACGATCGAGTTCTCGGCGGCGTCGTCCACGGTGATCACCGCGATCCCGCTCGGCCCGGGCGCTCGCCGCACTCGCCCGACGTCGACCCCGGAGCCGGTCAACGCGTCCACCAGCGACGTGCCGAACTCGTCCGAGCCGACCGCGCCGATCATGAACACCTCCCCGCCGGCTCGGGCGGCGGCCAGGGCCTGATTGGCGCCCTTGCCGCCCGGCAACGTCGAAAAGCCGGACCCCGTCAGGGTTTCGCCTGCCGACGGCAGTCGCGGCGACCGGACGATCAGGTCCATGTTCAGGCTGCCGAGGACCACGATGGTCGGCGCCGTCCCGCGGATCTGCCGCCCACGCCTTCCACCCACGCGCCGACCATAGCCTCGCCTCACTGACGTTTGCGCCGGCGTGGCCTACCGTGGCGGGCATGAGCGAGGCTTGCCGAGCGAATCATCAACACAGCGCCGGCGCCCGAGGCGGGGCAGCCGAGCTTGCGAGGTGCCCCGGAGGGGGGACGGCATGAGCAGGTTCACCGATGCCCTGTGCACCGCGGCGCGGGGCTCCAACGGGATGACCACGGGCGAGCCGCACGAGCCCGTCCGCACCCCCTGGGCCGACGTCCACGCCAAGGCATGCGTCGGCGCGCGGGTGCTGGCCGCGCACGGGGTCGGTCCCGGCGATGCGGTGGCGGTGCTGGCCGCCAAGCCGTTCGAGGTCGCCCCGATCGCCCAGGCCGCCTGGTTGGCCGGCGCGTCGGTGACGATGCTGCACCAACCGACCGCCCGCACCAACCTGATGACCTATGCGGAGGACACCGCGGCGGTGCTCTCCCTGGTCGGGGCGAAGGCGGCCGTGTTGGGTGACCCGTTCACCGAGTTCATCGAACTGCTCGACGGGTCCGGCGTGCACGCATTCACCGTCGAGACGCTCCTGAACAATCCCGACCCCGGCGGTCCGGTCCCGGACGTCACGATCGGCGAGGACCTGCCCGCGCTGCTGCAGCTGACCTCCGGTTCGACGTCGACGCCGAAGGCCGTCCGGATCACCCACCACAATCTGTGGGCGAACATCGAGTCGATGTGCGCGGCCGCCGACATCCTGCCCGGTGAAGTGATGGTCTCCTGGCTGCCGCTGTTCCACGACATGGGCATGGTCGGCTTCCTGACGCTGCCGATGTGTCGGGGCATCGAGCTGGTCATCGTCACCCCCACCGATTTCCTGTCCTCGCCGCTGATCTGGCCGACGCTGATCAGCAGGTACCGCGGAACCATCACTGCCGCACCGAATTTCGCTTTCGCGTTGACCGCCCGGGTGCTGGCCCGACCGACGAACCGCGAGCTGGACCTGGATCTGTCGTCCATGCGGTTCGCGCTCAACGGCGCCGAGCCGATCGACGTCGACGCGGTGCGGGCGTTCCTGGCCGCGGGAGCGCCGTTCGGGCTGCCCGAGACGGCGGTGGTCTGCGCCTACGGCATGGCCGAGGCGTCGCTCGCGGTGTCGTTCCATCCGTGGGGCACCCCGTTGAAGGTGGACACCATCGACGCCGTCGCGCTGGAGAACGATCGGCGGGCCGTACCCGCTGCCGCGGGACGCTCGTTCCCCGTGCTCGGCCCGCCGCTGGCCGGCATCGAGGTCAGCGTCCGGGACACCAAGGGCACCCTGCTCGGCGACCGCGAGGTCGGCGTGCTGCACCTGCGCGGCGAGTGCGTCACCGAGCAGTACCTGACGATGGACGGCCCGCTCGCCACGCAGGACGCAGACGGCTGGCTGGACACCGGCGACCTCGGCTACCTGGTCGACGGCGAGGTGGTGGTGTGCGGGCGGGTCAAGGACGTCATCATCATGGGCGGCCGGAACATCTACCCGACCGACATCGAACGGGTCGCCCAGGCCGTCGACGGGGTCCGCGCCGGTAACGCGGTCGCCGTGCGGTGGACGACGCCGAGCGGCCGGGAGTCGTTCGCGGTGGCGGTGGAGTCCCGCGCCGCGACCGACACGACCGAGGCGGAACGGATCCGGCACGACGTGCGGTCGGCGGTCACCGCCGAGATCGGCGCCCGCCCGGCCGCCGTGACTGTGCTGCCGGTGGGCAGGCTGCCCAAGACCCCGTCCGGGAAGCTGCGCCGGTCGGCGGCGGCGAAGCTGATCACCGCCCCTGAGGCGACCCGCCTGCCGGCCCAGCAGTCGGCAGACGAGTTGCTCCCGCACTGACGCTCACCGCAGTTGCTCCCCGCACCGCAGTTGCTCCCCGCACCGCAGTTGCTCCCCGCACCGCAGTTGCTCCCGCACCGCAGTTGCTCCCGCACCGCAGCTGCTCCCCGCACCGCAGTTGCTCCCCGCACCCGCAGTTGATCATGGTCATCAGGTTGTTATGAAGGC
>JBIOVW010000617.1:0-16755 GCA_044867945.1 Nakamurella sp.
ATGCTGGCCTGCCTCGGGCCGGCCGGCCCGGCGTTCGCCCACGCCACCCTGATCGGCAGCAATCCGGCCGAGGGCGCGGTACTGCAGACCGCCCCCAGCACCGTCACCCTGACCTTCGACGACGCGTTGGCCGAGTTCGAGCCCACGGTCGTGGTGACCGGTCCGGACGGCAACCGGTACCAGTCGGGCCCGGCCACGATCGACGGCGCCGAGTTGAGCAGTACGGTGGCGCCGTTGACGGTCGCCGGCGCCTACACGATCGCCTACCGGGTGGTGTCCCACGACGGCCACCCGGTGGAGGGCGAGGTCCACTTCGAGTTGGCCCCGACCGCGGTCACGCCGACCTCCGCCCCCATCGGCACGGCGGCCAGCGCAGCGGCTTCGAGCGCAGGGGCTTCGAGCGCAGCGGCTTCGAGCAACAGGACGTCGGCGGCGACCAACTCGGTCGCCATTTCGCCCGCCTCCCCCAGCCCGGGCGCGAGCCCCGCTCCCACCGTGACCTCCAGCGCCGACGCGGCCGCGACCTCGACCTCATCGTCATCGTCCGGATGGTCCGGGTGGCAGTGGATGATCGTCGTCCTGTTCGTCGCCGCGGCGTTTCTGGCGACGATGATCGTCCGCAGGCGGATGGCGGCGTCCGCGCGGGCAGGCTCCCCCGGCAACCCCGGCGACTGACCCGGCGGCCGATCAGCAGGGCCCGGCGGTCGAACCGGGCAGCGGCTCCACGCCGGTCAGCTCGGCCGACCGCGACCACAGCCAGCCGGCGTCGACGGGGTCGGTCATCGCCCGGGTGGCCGGGTGAGCGGTCGGGGCCCCCCGCACCAGGAACCGCGGCCCGACGAGTCCACCCCCGGGCATGTGCGGGAAGGTCGCGGCCGCCACCTCGGACCGCGCTCCGTACGCCGGCGGACTGCCCAACGCAGCGGTTGCCCGGCGGGACAGCACGACGAACCGGCCCGCGCCGTCGTCCGGCTGGGTGACCGCCGTCGCCGACCAACCGGGGTGGGCCAGCAGCGAGGTCGCCCGCGACCCGGCTGCCCGCAGCCGCCGGTCGAGTTCGACCGCGAACAACCCCACGGCGAGTTTGGACTGGCTGTAGGCGCCCATCGGGGTGTAGTCGCCGGTCAGGCCGAGCCCGCGATCCAGGCGGCGGGCGCGGCGGGCCGCGATCGACGTCACGCTGACGATCCGGGCGGCCGGCGCCCGCTCGAGCGCGGGCAGCAACCCCGCGGTCAGAGCGAAGTGGCCAAGGTGATTGACCCCCATGTGCAGCTCGAACCCGTCGGCGGTGTGCTCCCGGCGGGGCACCAGCATGACGGCGGCGTTGTTGATCAGCAGGTCGATCGGGCCCTGACTCGCCTCGGATGCGGCGAAGTCGGCGATCGACGCCAGGCTGGCCAGGTCCAGGTGCACCACCCGCACCTTGGCCTCATCCAGTGCTTCCCGGATCCGCTGGGCCGCTGCGACACCCTTGTCCAGGTCACGGACCGCCAGCACGACGTCGGCTCCCGCCCCGGCCAGCGCGCGCGCCGTGGCGAAGCCGAGGCCGGTGTTCGCCCCGGTGACTACGGCCCGCCGGCCGACCTGATCGGGCAGTCCGATGCTGCGCCACCTGCTCATGAACGCTCCTGCATCGGCATGATCACTTCCCGGACGATGAGCATGATCGCCGCCGCCACGGGCACGGCAAGTATCGCTCCGGTGACGCCGAGCAGGGCGGCGCCGATCAGGATCGCCACCACCACCCCGCCGGTGGAGATGTTGACGGTACGGCGCATCACCCTGGGGTAGAGCCAATAGGCCTCGAACAGGTGCTGGCACAGATAGAACAGGCCGGAGATGATGCCGATCGCCGGGCCCTGGGTGAACCCGATCAGGGTGATCGAGATGCCGACGATGATCGGCCCGACGATCGGGATGAAGTCCAGCACGGCCGCGCCGAGGCCGATCGCCCACGGGTAGGGCAGCCCGATGATCGACGAGAAGATGCCGGCCACCAGACCGGCCTGGATCGCGATGATGGTGGCGCCGGACAGGTACCCGCCCATCTGCTTGAGAATCCGATCACCCAGGTCGCTGACCCGAGGCCGGCGGGAGGCCGGCACCAACCGGTAGGCCGCCGCCTTGATCCGGGAGAAACCGGCCAGGAAGTACAGCGTCAGGACCAGCACGATCAGCAGGTCGGCGAACAGGGCGGCCACGGTGAACCCCGCGGACAGGATCCCGCCCGCCGCGCCGCTGCCCACACTCTGCACGATGTTCGAGTTGCGCAGCGCCTCCAGCAGCCCGAACCGCTGGTCGAGGCTCAGCACCGTCTCGTTGGACTGCAGCTCGCTGATCAGCGTGGGCACCGACGCGACGAACGACCCGACCTCGTTGACGATCGGCGGGATGATCGCGTAGATCGCCGCCGCGATGACCAGGAGCAGACCCAGGAAGACGATGGCCACCCCCGCGCCCCGGCGCAAACCCCGGCGGGTCATGAACGACACCAGCGGATCCAGGCCGATGGCCAGCAGCGTTGCGATCGCGATCATCACCAGGGTGTCCCGGATGCTGTCGAGCACCAGGAACGTGATGTAGGCGATCAGCACGCCGAGGCCGCCGAAGAAGCCCCACTGGAACGGCGAGGGTCGGTCGCGCGCGACGCGGTCGACCGGATCGGCGGCGGCGTGGGGCGGTTCCGCGCCGGCCGCCGCCTGCGGGGTCCGGTCGGACACCATCCGCGCGGACAGGGTTTGCATCGCCGCGCGCACGCGGGCCCGGCCGAGCCGGGGGCGATCGGTGGGTGATGCGTCGGAGCCGGCCGCGGCCGGGGTCTGCGACCCCACCTCCCGGCTGCGTGCCAGCTCGGCGAGTGCGCTTTCGATCGGGGCGTCGATCGCGGCGTCCAGTCGCGCATCCGGTTCGGGCGGGCCGTCCGGACCGCGATCGTCGTCGGGCGAATGCTCAGGTCCCCCCTGGCCCGCAGGGACCATCAGGTGGCGACGAGGTCTTCGTAGTCGGGGTGCTCCCCGATCCACCAGGCGACGTACGGACAGGTCGGGACGATGGCGACGCCCTCGGCCCTGGCCGCGTTGAGCACCTCACGGATCAGGTCGGAGGCGACCCCGTAACCGCGGGCGGCGGGCTCGGTGTAGGTGTGCACGACGTTCCACTTTCCGGGCAACCGCCGGTAGTCGACCACGGCCACCTCGCGGCCGTCGATCGTCAGTTCGAACCGGCCGTGGGACTTCAGGTGTGCGATCTCCCGGGTCCGGGTGGGTCCGGCACCGAGAGGTTCGAGGTTGCGCAGGTCCTGGGTGCTCTGATCGGACATCCCGACCCCTTCTGCAAGGTGTGGCGGCCCTCGCCGCTGGCATCGTGACACATCGACGCCCATTCGCTCGCCGAGGGTCACCGACCGGTCGCAGCCGGCTCGGCTCCATCATGCGCGCACCGAGTCGGCCGGGCGTGCGAGGGCGCAATTGCGCGTGTGCTGCTCCACACCGGTTGCCAGCTCAAACCGGCGCCCGGGGATGCGGACCGATCCGTGGACCGTCGCCCCGATTGTGCCGTCCACGCCACGGCACCACGGTGCGCCGACGACCGGGTCGGCACCTCGGACCCGCCGCTGCGCTGGATCGGCAGGGCTCCGGTCGACGGGCGCGCGGCCTTCGCCGCGTACAGCCGGGCGTCGGCCCGCTGCAGCAGCACCAGCGGGTCCGTGTCGGGCCGATCGGTCAGCGCCCAGCCGATGGTGACCCCGACCTGGACGGATCGTTCCGCGACCTCGATCGGGCGGGCGACAGCGGCGCGGATGCGTTCGGCGACGTCCTCGGCGCTGCGCTGTCCGGAGCCGCCGGTCAGCAACACCGCGAACTCGTCGCCACCGAATCGGGCGACCACATCGGTGGATCTGGTGGATTCCTCGAGCCGGCGGGCGACTTCGACCAGCACCCGATCACCGATCAGGTGGCCGAGGTCGTCGTTGATCTGCTTGAACCCGTCGAGGTCGATCAGCAGAACCGTCACCGGTTGGCGGCCCAGCTCGGGAGCGGCCAGTGCGGACTTGAGCCGGGCCAGCAGGTACGCCCGGTTGGGCACCGAGGTGAGCGGGTCGGTGCCGGCCTGGGCGGTGCGCGACGTCACCGCGCTCAACCCGGCCTGCGCCGCGATCATGGCCACCGCGAGCAGCGGCAGCAGCGCCGGCTGGCTCGCGGCGAGCACCGCCGGGATCGGGGCGGTCAGATCCAGCGTGCCGATGGCCAACTGGCTGCGCCAGTCGGCCAGGTACACCCGCGGCGTGGTGGCACCGGCCAGCACCTGGGCGGTCATCACCAGAACGACGTTCAACCCCTCGATGACGGCGGCCAGCAGCACCGTCATCGGCAGCATCGCCGCGTCCGGCATACGGTCGGTCCAGCCGAACAGATGCCAGCACAGGGCCACCACCCCGCCGGCGGCCGCACCCTGGACCCCGAGCAGTGCGGTGTTCAGGGCGACCCGCCACCATCGCATGCGCAGCGCGAGGGTCATGGCGAGCCCGGCGATGACGAACACGATGGCGGCGTGTGGGCCATACACCAGCAGCGCGGCGATCGCCAGCGGCGTCGAGAAGACGAACTCGTCGAACGGATTCGATCCGCGCATCCAGGGCAGCGTCGGGTAGATGTCGGCGAGCAGGATCAGGGCCAGCAGCGTCAACGCGCCCGGCTCCCGGATGATCTCCGGCAGGTGCGGCCCGGGGGCGAACGCGTGCAGCAGGGCGAATCCGCCGACCATCGCGACAAGCGCGCCGACCAGCCACCAGCGGAACCGCAACGGGGTGCGGCGGAACGGCACGCTCATCGGATGGTGCGGATCGTTCACCGGGGTGCCGCCCGGAGCACTCACGGACGCGGCGGTCACGGCAGGTTCGCCTCCGTCCGCAGCCCGTTCGCCGGCCCGTTCGCCGGCTCGGTCCCGGCGCCGAGGAACGCCGACCAGCGGACCCCCGGCCGGCCGGCGGGCGGCGCCGAGCACGCCCCCTGCACGCTGACGGTGCAGATGGGCGCCTTGGCGAACGTCCGGCGTTGCGCATCGGGCTCGACCAGCCCGAACCGGGCGCGGCGCCGCCGGCCCGCGTCGCGCTTGTGCCGGTACATGTCCACATCGGCCATGGCGAGCAGACCGAGCACATCCATCTCCGGGTCGGCGGTGGTCGCTACACCCACCGAGCCGCCCACCGTCAGCCGCAGATCGCCGACCACGATCGGCTCGAAGAGCGCGACGCGGTACACCTCGGCGGCCGCGGTCACCTGGTCCTGGGTCACGCCGGGAGCGAGCACGACGGCGAACTCGTCCCCGCCGTACCGGGCGACCAGATCGTTCGGACCGGCCACCGCCCGCAGGTGTTCGGCGACGGTGCACAGCACCCGATCCCCCACCAGATGCCCGTGGGTGTCGTTCACCTGCTTGAACCGATCCAGGTCGATCAACAGCAGGGCGACCGGGTCACCCGGACCGGCGTCGGAGATCCGGCCGGACAGCACGCGGGTGAGGCGGGCTCGATTGGCCAGCCCGGTGAGCGCGTCGGTCCGCGAAGCGGCCGTGCTGCGATACATGGTGCTCGACAGCTTGTTCAGCGAGATGATGATGATCGCCATCGACGGCAGTGCCCAGGGCCCGTACAGCGCGAGCGAGGCGAGCAGAGGGGCGGCGATCAGGCTCACGCCCCAGACCCGGACGCTCTTGTTGAACCAGCCACGCTGCGCCCGCCAGGAATTGACACCCAGCTCGATCTGCGCCCAGCCGGTCAGGCCGGCGGCCATGGCCACCACGAGTGCGCCCATCAGCAGCCCCCAGGCGGCGAGCGGCCACGCGCCGGGCGGCATCAACGGGTGGAAGGTGTCGGCGTAGGGGGACAACGCCGCCATGGTCAGGCCGATCAGGCCCATCGCGACCATGTTCAGCACCACCAGCCACCACCGGCCGGTGCGCCGGGAAAGGGCCGCGGTGAATCCACTGAGCAGGAAGAGCACCGACGCGGTCGGGCCGTAGGCCAGGACCGCGGCCAGGGACAGCGCGGTCGACCAGGAATACGTCACCTTGGCCCGAACGTCGCGCATCGAGGGCACCAGCGGAAACAGGTCGGCGAGCAGCATCAGGGCGGTGAGCAACAGGAAGCCGGGATCGACGATCAGGTCGCGCAAGCTCGGCTCGGTCGGGCGCAGGAGCAGGACGGAATACCCGAGCAGCACCGCGACCCCGCCGATCGACAGCAGAATCCGCAGACGCAACGGCGTGGCGCGCAGCGGCGCCCACACGATTCCCGACGTCGAACGACTCACGTCCCCACTGCCCCTCCCCTGGGCTCGACCACAGATCGTACTCGGCCGATAGCGGGGTGCGACGCATCGGCGGAGTGACGATGACGTCGAACGTGCACTGAGAGCATCATTTCCTCCGCTTTGTTGGTTGTGATCTTCACCCGTTCGGGGTGTCCGTTCTGTGGTACACAGCCCGCCGAGTCGGCGTGACGCGAAGGACCGGGCACCAAACGACGGCATTCGGGATCGGACCACCCCTGGGAGTGGCTTCGGAGCGCGGTTGATACCTGGACCCGACCACGGATCGAGGGCGATCCCGGACGGGTTGTGGCAGTGTCTGGGCATGGCGGACGCGGACATCATCGTCGTCGGGGCCGGGTTGGCCGGGTTGGTGGCCGCGGCCGAGGCGGCGGACGCCGGGCGGTCGGTGATCGTGCTCGACCAGGAGGGGCCGTCCGGCCTCGGCGGCCAGGCCTGGTGGTCGCTCGGGGGACTGTTCCTGGTCGACTCCCCGGAGCAGCGAAGGCTGCGGATCAAGGACTCGGCCGAGCTGGCCCTGGAGGACTGGCTGGGTTCGGCCGGCTTCGACCGTCCGGAGGATCACTGGCCGCGGGAGTGGGCCAAGGCATACATCGACTTCGCCGCGGGTGAGGCGCGGTCATGGATGAAGGCACAGGGCATCGGCCTGTTCCCGGTGGTGCAGTGGGCCGAGCGCGGCGGCTACCAGGCCGGCGGACACGGCAACTCGGTGCCGCGATTCCACGTGGTCTGGGGTTCGGGGCCTGCGGTGCTCACTCCGTTCGTCAAGCGGATGACCGAGCATGTGCGCGCCGGCCGGATGCAGCTGCGGTATCGGCACCGGGTGACCGACCTGACGGCCGACGGCGGCCGGGTCACCGGGGCGGCCGGCGAGATCCTGGAGCCGACGTCGGTGGAGCGCGGACAACCGTCGTCCCGCGCGGTCGTCGGGGACTTCGCGCTCACCGCGTCCGCCGTGATCGTGGCCTCCGGCGGCATCGGCGCCAATCATGACCTGGTTCGCCGGTTCTGGCCGGGCGGCCCGGACGCCGCCCCGGCCGAGCTGCTGTCGGGGGTACCCGACTCGACCGACGGGCTGATGCTGGAAGTCACCGAACGGGTGGGCGGGCGGCTGATCAACCGCGACCGGATGTGGCACTACCCGACCGGCGTCGCCAACCCTGCCCCCGTCTGGCGCCGCCACTCGATCAGCATCCTGAGCGGCCCGTCACCGCTGTGGCTCGACGCCCACGGGCGGCGGTTGCCGACGCCGTTGTTCCCCGGCTACGACTCCCTGGGAGCGCTGCGGCACATCGTGGCCACCGGACGTTCACACTCGTGGTTCCTGCTCAACCAGCGGACGATCGGCCCCGAGTTCAGCCTGTCCGGGTCTGATCAGAACCCGGACATCGCGGCCCGGTCCGTGCGAATGCTCGCCAAGAATCGGTTGGGCGGCAAGCTCCAACCGCCGGTCCGCGCCCTGCTGCAGGCGGGCATCGACTTCGTCACAGCGCCGGCCGTTCCCGAGTTGGTCAAGGCGATGAACGGGCTGGTCGGCGAGGATCTGGTCGACGCCGATGTCGTCGCCCGGACGGTTCGGCTGCACGATCAACAGGTCCGCGCCCAGCTGGGCAAGGACCCGCAGCTCGTCGGCGTCCACGCCGCCCGGCGGTACTTCGGTGATCGCCGGATGCGGACGGTCGAGCCTCATGAACTGGTCGACCCGGAGGCAGGCCCGCTGATCGCGGTTCGGTTGCGGATCCTGACGCGCAAGACGCTCGGTGGCCTGGAGACCGACCTGTCCTCCCGCGTGCTGGGGGTGGACGGTCGAGCGGTGCCCGGTCTGTACGCCGCCGGCGAGGCCGCCGGGTTCGGCGGGGGCGGCATGCACGGGTACCGCGCGCTGGAGGGGAGCTTCCTGGGCGGGTGCCTGCTCTCGGGCCGGATCGCGGGCCGGGCCGCCGCCGAGGCAACGTGACGGCCACGACGCGGCCGATCCGGATCGGCGTCCAACTCCAGCCCCAGCATGCCGACTACCCGCAGATCCGCGACGCCGTGCTGCGGGCCGAGGACCTCGACGTGGACATCGTGTTCAACTGGGACCACTTCTTCCCGCTGAACGGCGACCCCGACGGCAAGCACTTCGAATGCTGGACGATGCTCGGCGCCTGGGCCGAGCAGACCGAACGGGTCGAGATCGGCACCCTGGTGTCCGGCGGCGGCTACCGCAACCCCGATCTGCTCGCGGACATGGCTCGCACCATCGACCACATATCCGGCGGCCGGTTGATCCTCGGGATCGGCGGCGGCTGGTTCGAGAAGGACTACGACGAATACGGGTATCCCTTCGGTACCCCCGGTTCCCGGCTGAACCTGCTCGGCGAGAACCTGGAGCGGATCGCCGCCCGCTGGCGCCGGCTCAATCCCCCGCCGACCCGGGCGATCCCGGTGCTCATCGGAGGCGGCGGTGAGCGCAAGACCCTGCGGCACGTCGCCAACCACGGCACCATCTGGCACGCGTTCGGCGGACCGGACACCCAGGCCCGCAAGGCCGCGATCCTGGCCGAGCACTGCGCCGCGGTCGGTCGCGACCCGACCGAGATCGAGCGGTCGACCGCGCTCCCCCGGGGCGGTGCGGCGAGCGCGGAGGCCCTGCTGAAGCTCGGCGTCAGCCTGTTCACCATCGGGATCTCCGGACCCGACTATGACCTGTCCGCGGTTCCGCAATGGATCAACTGGCGCAATGCGCACAACTCCGACAGGGGTTGACCCGACCCGGCTCGTGTTCACCCAAATGTCACGTCACAGATCGGTATCGAAACGGGTACCACCCCCCTCCGGAGCGCATATAAAGGCTCTGTGAGCCGTGCGCGCCACCGAGCCGCACCCACAAGGGAATGTCGTTTCGGGGGCGGTCGCGCGGTTTCGCGGGGCGGTTGACGGCTGCCCGCCGGACCGTGGGCGGGCGAGGGGATGAAGGACACGATGACGGCACTGCACGAGGCCCGTTTGCAGCCGGACGTCTTCGACGACGACGACATTCTGCTTCCGCTCCTGGAGCACGCCCCGCACGGCGCGCTGCGCCTGCCCGACGGCCGGGCGATGGCCTGGGCCGAGTACGGCAGCCCTAGAGGCCTTCCGTGTGTGCTGATCCCGGACACCGGCTCGTCCCGACTGGCCCCGGGCTGGCTGCTGCACGACAGCGCCCTGCCCGCGGCAATCCGGCTGCTGGCCATCGACCGGCCGGGCGTCGGCGCGTCGGACCCGATCGGCTTCGGCGGCACCGAGCAGCCGGCCGAGGATCTGCGGCGAATGGTGGAGACCCTTGCCGTCGGCCGGGTCTCGGTGATCGGGATCGGGCGGGGTGCCGATGACGCGTTCGCCTTCGCCGCCCGTTACCCGACCCTCGTGTCGTCGGTGTCCGCCGTCTCGGTGCGGCTGCCGAGCCGGGATGCGCGTCGCCGGACGCTGCTGCACCCATGGCGGCGCTCGGGCCGGAGCTGGGCGGGCCCGCTGTCCTGCTGGGTCGACACGGCCGGAAAGGACGCCGATCTGACGCACGAAGCGACCTGGCGTCGGATGCTCGACCGGCTCGACCCGAAGGCCGCCGAAGTACTGGCGGACCGCTGGATGGAGTCTGACTTCCGGGAGGCCGTCGCCGCCGACGCCGCGCAGATCAACCCCGCCTGGACCGCCCCCGTCCGGCCGGCCGGGCCCCCGGCCTGGGTGGATGATCCCGGGGCGATCCGGGTGCCGGTTGAGCTCTGGCACGGCAAGCACGAGACCGGCACCACCCTGGCCCAGGTGCAGGAGTTCGCGGCCGACCGCCCGGGCTGGACGGTCCACCCGGCGCCCGGCAGCTCGGCCGTTCTGGGCGCCTGGACCGCGATCCTGGACGTCACCTCGAGGCGATTTCTCGGCGCGGCCTGACTCAGCGAGCCGGCAGCTGCCGCGCGAGTTCGGCGGACCACCGCGGCAGGCGGTGTTCGAGCAGCTCCCACACCACGCCCCGGTCGATGTCCTCATAGTGGTGGGCGAATTTGTCGCGCGCCCTGGCCAAGGCCTGCCATGGGCCGGGGTGGGCGATCTTGAAGTCGTCGGATACCCGCTCGGCCGCAACGTCCAGTTCGATGACGATCATTCGACCGGCCAGGAACTCGACGACGTTCGCCTCATCGAAGAACAAGTCACGACCGCGAGCGACGACCTGCTCGGCCTGAAGGGCAACGGAGATCATCTTCCTGATCTGGGCAGCATCGTCGTCGCTACGATTCACAGTCGGACCGCGTCTGCCTTGGCGACCGCCAGCGCGTAGGGAGTTCGGTCGTCATCGGAGACCACGTCGACGCGGATGCCGAGCAGACCCTCGAGCTCGGCCTCCACCTCCATCAGGTCGAACAGATCGAATCCTGGCGGGAACCTGGCCATGATGTCCAGGTCACTGCCCGGCCGATCCTCGCCCCGAGCCGTGGAACCGAAGACGCGAGCGTCTCGGGCTCCATGCTGCAGCAGGCATTCCCGCAGGTCACGGCGGAGCTCTTCGTCGGCGAGAATGGCGCTCGGGCGGACCAGGTCCCGGATGGCGGCTTGAACGCGGCGGTGAAGCTCCGCACCGTCGCGGCGGCCGTGCTCAATGGCCGAGAGGTCCGGCTGACGCATACCGGCGGCACGGGCGACTTCGGCCTGGGTGAGACCGTAGCGGACCCGATGGTCGCGCAGGATCTGTCCGTCCACAGGGCCAGTATAGAACCGATCTATGTCGCTATCTAGCGGCCGGGGCTCAGCCGGTCGGCAGCTGGTTCGTCGCGATCAGCCGGGAGTACCAGCGTGCGGAGTCCTTGACGATCCGCTGCTGGGTGTCGTAGTCGACCCGGATGATGCCGAACCGGCGGTCGTAGCCCCAGGCCCACTCGAAGTTGTCCAGCAATGACCACAGGAAGTACCCGCGTACGTCGGCGCCGGCGTCGATGGCCTGCCCGACCGCGTCGATGTGGCTGTGCAAGTAGGCCACCCGGTCGGCGTCGTGCACCTGCCCGTCGTCGCCGACGGTGTCGTAGAAGGCCGCGCCGTTCTCGGTGACCATCAGCGGCAGGTCCGGGTACCGCCGGCCCATGTCGGTGAGCAGCTCTTGCATGCCGGACGGGTCGATGTTCCAGCCCATCGCCGTGTACGGCCCGGGCTGCCGGAGGAACTCGATGTCGTCCGCGCCGACCCACGGGCTGAACCCGGTGTCGCCGTGCCCGTCCGCGTGCTCCATCGGCCCGTCGCCGGTGTGCCGCCGGGCCCGGGAGGTCGAGTAGTAGTTGATGCCCAGCACGTCGATCGGCACCGCGCAGGTCGCCTCGTCGCCGTCGCGCACGAACGACCAGTCGGTCACCGAGGCGGTGTCGTCGAGCAGGTCCTTGGGGTAGGCGCCCTCCAGCATCGGTCCGAGGAACACCCGGTTGCCCACGGCGTCCAGTTGCCGGATCGCGTCGCGGTCCGCCGCCGACTCCGCGTCGACCGGCCGGGTGACGTGCAGGTTCAGCGTCACCGACAGCTGGGTGTCGGGGCCGAGCACATCGCGCACCGCCCGGCCGGCCAGGCCGTGAGCCAGATTCAGGTGGTGCGCCGCCCGCAGCGCCGACTCGGGTTCGGTGCGCCCCGGTGCGTGGATGCCGGAGGCGTAGCCGAGGAACGCCGAGCACCAGGGCTCGTTCAGCGTGGTCCACAGCTGCACCCGGTCGCCGAGTGCGCCGGCGACGTGCGCGGCGTAGTCGGCGAACCGCAGCGCGGTGTCCCGGTTGGTCCAGCCGCCCGCGTCCTCCAGGGCTTGCGGCAGGTCCCAGTGGTAGAGCGTGACGACCGGCCTGACCCCACGCTCGAGCAGCCCGTCGACCAGCCGCGAGTAGAACTCGACACCCTTGGGTTTGAACGCGCCGGACCCGGCCGGCTGGATCCGTGGCCAGGCCAGGGAGAACCGGTACGCCTGCAGGCCAAGACCCTTGATCAGGTCGAGATCGGACTCCCACCGGTGGTAGTGGTCGTCGGCGACGTCGCCGGTGTCGCCGTCCCGGGTCTTGCCCGGGGTGTGGCTGAAGGTGTCCCAGATCGACGGCCCGCGCCCGTCCTCCTGGACCGCCCCCTCGATCTGGTACGACGCGGTCGCCGACCCCCACAGGAAACCCTCGGGGAACGTGCGCGGCGAACTGGTCATCTAGAAATCCTCCTGGGGTGATGGTGGCGACGGCGAATCGGTGAGCGGACCCGAAGTGGGGTCCGGCAGCATCAGGGAGACGCTAGCCGACGCCGGCACCGTAGTGGAAGCGCTTCCACCGATTTTTTCATTCTCCTGACGAACGATCGACCAGGCGCGTTCGGCCGGATCCGGCCCGTCGACCAGGACCTGGCGCCCGTGCCTGCGCACACTGAACCGCACCGCTTCACCGGTCGCGTCCGGGAGCGTCACGGTTGTCTCGGTCAGGCTGTCGGGGTCGAACAGGTGCAGGGCGACGCCGTCCGCGTAGTCGTACTCGGGTCCGTCGTCGCGGGCGCCGATCGGGATCACCGATCCGGGCCGGACGAGCAGCGGCAGGCTGTCGAACCCGTGCACCTCCTGCACCCAGCCCGGTCCGACCACGGTGCGGCCGTCCAACAGCCCGGTCCATCGGCCCGCCGGGACGTAGTAGCGGACGTGCCCGTCGGCGTGGAACACCGGGGCGACCAGCAGCGAGTCGCCGAGCATGTACTGGGTGCTCAGGTGCTCGGTGGCCGGGTCGTCGGGGAACTCCATCACCATGGGCCGGATCATCGGGGTGCCGTGCTCGGTGACCTGGCGGGCGGCGCCGAGCAGGTACGGCATCAGCGTCATCTTCAGCCTGGTGAAGCGGCGGGCCACCTCGACGGCCTCGTCGTCGAACGCCCACGGCACCCGGTAGGAACCCGAGCCGTGCAGCCGGCTGTGACTGGACAGCAGACCGAACGCCAGCCACCGCTTGAACACCCCGGCATCGGGGGTGCCCTCGAACCCGCCGATGTCGTGCGACCAGTAGCCGAACCCGGAGGCGGCCAGCGACAGGCCGCCGCGCAGCGTCTCGGCCATCGACGCATAGGTGGAGTCGCAGTCGCCGCCCCAGTGCACCGGGAACTGCTGACCGCCCGCGGTCGCGGACCTGGCGAACAGCACCGCCTCCCCGCGGCCGCGGCGCCGTTCCAGGAGTTCGAAGACGGTCCGGTTGTACAGATGGGTGTAGTAGTTGTGCATCCGCTGCGGGTCCGACCCGTCGAACCAGGTCACGTCGGTAGGGATCCGTTCGCCGAAGTCGGTCTTGAACGCGTCGACGCCCTGGTCCAGCAGCCGCTCCAGGTGCGAGGCGTACCACTGGGCGGCGGCCGGGTTGGTGAAATCGACCAGCGCCATACCGGCCTGCCACTTGTCCCACTGCCAGACACTGCCGTCGGAGCGGGTGACCAGATAGCCCTTGGCCCTGCCCTCCTCGAACAGCGCGGACCGCTGCGCGACGTACGGGTTGATCCACACACAGACCCGCAGCCCCCTGGCCTTGAGCCGGGCCAGCATGGCCTCCGGCTCGGGGAACGTCTGCGGGTCCCACTCGAAGTCGCACCAGCGGAACTCACGCATCCAGAAGCAGTCGAAATGGAACACGCTCAGCGGGATGCCGCGATCGGCCAGGCCGTCGATGAAGCCGGTGACGGTCCGCTCGTCGTAGCTGGTGGTGAACGAGGTGGACAGCCACAGGCCGTAGGACCACCCGGGCACCCGCGGCGGCCGCCCGGTGAGTCTGGTGTAGCGGTCCAGGATCTGCTTGGGCGTGGGGCCGTGGATGACGAAGTACTCCAGGTGCTCGCCGGGCACCGAGAACTGGCTGCGGGACACCGCTTCCGAGCCGATCTCGAAGGACACCCGCTCCGGGTGGTTGACGAACACCCCGTACCCGCGGTTGGTCCAGTAGAACGGCACGTTCTTGTAGGCCAGCTCGCTGCTGGTGCCGCCGTCGGCGTTCCAGATATCAACCCGCTGACCGTTCTTCACCAAAGGCCCGAACCGCTCACCCAACCCGTAGACGACCTCGCCCACGTCCAACGCCAGCTGCTGGAACACATACGGGGTGCCGTCCGGGCCGGTGGCCAGGCCGATGCTCCTGGCGTCGCCGGTGGTCAGCGTCCGACCGTCCGCCGCGAAGTCCAGCCGCAGCGGCCCGTCCCGGCGGACCCGCGCGGTCAGGGCGCCGGTCGTCAGCCCGGCCTGGGTCGGGTCGATGTCGATCGCCGGCCGGAACTCGCCGGCGCCCGGCAGGGCGAACACCGGTCCGGTTTCCCGGACGCCGGCATGATGCTCGATCCGCACTCGGACGACCCCCTCCGCGGGGGAGGAAAGGGTGATCGTGGCCGTCGGAGTGTTCAACGTGTCGCCACGGCCGGTGATCATCCGGGTCGGCGCCAGCACCGACAGCTCGAACTCGTCGGTCTGGACGTCGCGGGCCTGCCGAGGATGCCGGACATCGAAGCCCTCCCGGGTCATCCAGTACCCGTCACTGAATCTCATTGCGTCCCCTCGGTTATCGGTTACTTGATCGCGCCGGCGGTGACCCCGCGGGTCAGCGTGCGTTGGAAGATCAGGAAGAAGATGACCGCCGGGATCAGGCTGATCAGCGAGCCGGCGTTGGTGGTCGGGGCGTCCATCAGCCGGTCGCCCTGCAGCGAGGCCAGCGCCACCGGGATGGTCTGGGTGTCGTTGTCGATCAGCATGACCAGCGGGATGAAGAACTCGTTCCAGGTCCAGATGAAGAAGAAGATCAGCAGCACCGACAGGGTCGGCCGAACGATTGGGAAGACGACCTTCCACAGGATCTGCCACCGGTTCGCCCCGTCCAACGCGGCGGCCTCCAGCAGCGCCTTCGGGAAGGTGCCCAGCACCGAGGCGAGCAGGTAGGTGCCGAACGCACTCTGGATCACCGTGAAGATGATGATGACGACCAGTTTGGTGTTGTAGAGCCCGATCTCCTTGGCGAAGAAGTACAGCGGGTAGACCAGCGCCTCCTGCGGGATCATGTTGCCCATCAGGAACAGCGCCACGATCCACATCCGGCCCTTCACCCGGCCGACGCCGATCGCGTAGGCGTTCAGCAGGGAGATCAGAACCGCGGCGACCGCCACGCATCCGGCGATCAGGGTCGAGTTCCACAGCTTCTGCGGGTAGTTGACCTCGTTCCAATAGGTGGTCAGGCCCTTGGTGTAGAACTCGGTCGGCCAGCTCAGCGGGCCGTTCGTCGAGTAGTCGGCGGGCGACTTGAACGCGTTGAGCAGCATCAGGGCGAACGGCACCAGCATCAGCAGCGCGCCCGCGCCGATGATCGCCAGCACGATCCAGCGGCCGGTGCCGCGGTGGAACCGGTCGCGGGCCCTGACCGCGCGTTCGTCGGCCTTGCGCTGTCCGGCGGAGATTTCTTCGCCGGTTCTGGTGATGACGGGGACGCTCATGATCCGCTCAGTTCCTTCTTCTCGCTGTGTGCCTGCCAGCGCATGATGCCGACGGCGACGAGCACGATGATGACCGTCAGGACGGTGGCGATGGCCGCCCCGTAGCCGACGTCGAGCTTCTTGAAGAACGTGTAATACGCGAAGTACGACGGCACGTTGGTGGCGTTCTCGGGGCCGCCGCGGGTGAGCGCGTAGATCGGGCCGAACACCTTGAGCGCGGCGATCGTGCAGGTGAGCGCGACGACGAAGGTCTCGGGGCGGATCTGCGGGAGGGTGATCGCCTTGAACCGGGCCCAGTAGCCCGCGCCGTCGATCTCCGCCGCCTCGTAGATCTCCGGGTCGACCCGGCCCAGCGCGGACATGAAGATGACAACGGGGTAACCGATCTGCACCCAGACCATGACCACCATGACCATCGGCAGCGCGGTGTCCGGGTCGCCCAACCAGTCCCGGGTGAAGCCCTGCAGGCCGATCGCCTCCAGCATCGCGTTGAACGCGCCGTCCGGCCGCAGGATCCAGCCCCAGACGATGCCGGCGACGACCACCGGCAGCACCTGCGGCAGGTAGTACACGGCCCGAAGCACGCTGATACTCGAGGCCCCGAAACGCTTCCCGAGATAGTCGAACAGCACCGAGGCCAGGATCAGGCCGACCAGGGTGGGGATCACCACCATCGCGATGATCATCGCCACCGAGTTCTTGAACGAGGTCCAGAAGACGCTGTCGCCCATCAACCGGATGTAGTTGTTCAATCCGATGAAACGTGGGCTACCGACGCCGGACCACTTGGTCAGCGAGAGGTAGCCGTTGTAGACCAGCGGTCCGAGAATGACGGCGACGAACAGGATCGCACCGGGCACCAGGTACCACCAGTAGCCGCCGTGCCGCGGTGTCGCGGATCGCCTTGTGGTGAGTTCGGGGTCGCGCTGAGCAAGATCGGTCATGGTCGTCTCCTTTCGCCGGACGT
>JBIOVW010000618.1:0-3243 GCA_044867945.1 Nakamurella sp.
CTGCGGTCACTGATCCGCGGCGGATACGTCGGCCGCACCGACGGCGCCGAGATGGCCGCCGCCTACACCTTCCTGCGGCGGGCCGAACACCGGCTGCAACTGCAGCGGCTGCGTCGCACACATCTGCTCCCCGACGACGGGGCGGACATGGAATGGCTGGCCAGGGCCGACGGATACGTCGCATCCGGCACGTCCAGCGCCGCCGACGTGTTCGTCGCCGAACGGCTGCGGCACGCGACCACCGTCCGTCGGCTGCACGAGAAGCTGTTCTACCGGCCGCTGCTGCACGCCGTCGCCGCGGTCGAGATGGACGAGTCCCGGCTCACCCCGGAGGCGGCGCTGGAGCGGCTCGCCGCGCTCGGATTCCTGCGACCCGAGGCGGCGATGCGGCACCTGGCCGCCCTGACCCAGGGGGTCAGCCGGCGCGCTGCGATCCAGCGGCATCTGCTGCCCGTGCTGCTGGACTACCTGGCCACCAGCCCCGACCCGGACGCCGGCCTGCTGGCCTACCGGCAGGTGTCGGAGGCGCTCGCCGACACCCCCTGGTACCTGCGGCTGCTCCGCGACGAGGGGTCGGTCGCGCAGCGGCTGGCGGGGCTGCTCGGCGGGTCCCGGCTGGTCGCCGACCTGCTGCCGCGGGCCCCAGAGGTGCTCAAGCTGCTCGTCGACGACGCCGCCCTGCTCGCTCCCGAGCCGGATACGGTGGCCGGCGCCTTGATGGCCAGGGCGCGGCGGGCCGGCAAGGCGCAGGAGGCGGTGGACGTCGCCCGCTCCGGACGCCGGCACGAGATGCTCCGCCTGGCCTGCGGCGACATGTTCGGGCTGATCTCGGTGCAGAACATCGCCCGCGGGCTGACCAGCGTCGCCGAGATCACCATCGAGGCGGCCTATCAAGCGGCGGTCAAACAGGTGACGAAGGACCGGGGCGGGTTCCGGTCCCGGTTCAGCGTCATCGGCATGGGTCGCCTCGGCGGTGGAGAGCTCGGCTACTCCTCCGACGCCGACGTGATGTTTGTCATGGAGCCGCTGCCCGGCGAGGACGAGGCGGAGGCCAGGGCCGACGCGTCCGCCGTCGCCGATCTGATGTCGCGGCTGCTGGGCCGGCCCAGTCCGGACCCGCCGCTGGAGATCGACGCCAACCTTCGGCCGGAGGGCAAGAACGGGCCGCTCGTCCGGCCGCTCGCGGGTTATCAGGCCTACTGGACGCGGACCGCGGTGGCGTGGGAACGGCAGGCGCTGCTCCGGGCGCGACCGGTGGCCGGGGACCGCGAACTGGGCGAGGCCTTCGTCGCCGCCGCCGACCGGTTCCGCTACCCGGAGGGTGGCCTGTCCACCCGGGACGTGGTGGAGATCCGCCGGATCAAGGCTCGGATGGACACCGAACGGTTGCCGCGCACCGCCGACCGCACCACGCACACCAAGCTCGGTCGCGGTGGATTGGCCGACGTCGAATGGACCATCCAGCTGCTGCAGCTGCAGCATGCGTTCGAGGTGCCGAACCTGCGCACGCCCGGCACCCTGCCGGCCATCGCCGCCGCCGCAAGGGCCGGCCTGATCAGCGACGGGGACGCCACGGCGCTGACCAACGGCTGGCTGGTCGCCTCCCGCACCCGCAACGCGATCATGCTCGTCCGCGGCAAGCCCGAGGACCAGATCCCCCGGCAGGGCCGCGAACTCGCCGCCATTGCGCGGGCCTGCGGGTACCCCGCGGGCGGCGACCCCGGCGAGTTCGTCGACGACTACCGGCGGGCCACCCGGCGAGCCCGCAAGGTGGTGGACCGGGTCTTCGATGCGGGATAGAGCCGGCTGACTTTCTGCGAGGATTGCTGACGTGCCCACCTGGATCTGGATCGTCATCGCCGTTGTCGTTGTCGTGGCCCTCGCGCTCGTCATCGGGACCGTTCGCGCGCGCGGCCGCCGCATCTCGCTGAAGGACGCGCCGCCCAAGCAGGTCGCGCCTACCGAAGGGCCGTCCACCAAGGGTGGGTACAAGACGGGCGGGTCCATCTCCTTCTCCGCCGGCGGCGGCTCGGGCACGGCCCTGGCCGAACCACCCAAGCCCGCGCCGCCCGCGACGAAGCCGATGCCGGTGGTGCCGGTCGAGGAGGGTCCGCTCGTCGGCGAGGACACCGCGGTCCCCCGCGACTCGCCAAGCCGCAACATCGTCGAGGTGCCGCTGCCGGAGACCGTCGAAGAGATCGAAACCGCACCGGAGCGCGAGGAGATCGCGCCCACCGCCGGGCGGCTGTCCAAACTCCGGGGCCGGCTGTCCCGGTCGCAGAACGCGTTCGGCCGGTCGCTGCTGGGGCTGCTGGGCGCCGGCACCCTCGACGAGGACTCCTGGATGGACGTCGAGGACACCCTGCTGATGGCCGACCTCGGCGCGGCAGCGGCGGCGGAGATCACCGAGAAGCTGCGGGCGGAGGTGGCTGCGCACGGCGTCACCGATGCGGCCAGCGCCCGGGCGCTGCTGCGCAAGGTGCTCATCGAGGCGGTCGACCCATCGATGGACCGGGCGGTGCGGGCGCTGCCGCACAGCGGACGCCCGTCGGTGCTGCTGATCGTGGGCGT
Organism: Nakamurella sp.; assembly: GCA_044867945.1. Classification (GTDB taxonomy): domain Bacteria; phylum Actinomycetota; class Actinomycetes; order Mycobacteriales; family Nakamurellaceae; genus Nakamurella. The sequence continues at coordinate 2,572 of JBIOVW010000618.1, forward strand.
CAACGGGACCGGCAAGACCACCACCACCGGCAAGCTCGCCCGGGTGCTGGTCGCCGACGGCCGGCACGTGGTGCTCGGCGCCGCCGACACGTTCCGTGCCGCCGCCGCCGACCAGTTGCAGACGTGGGGTGAGCGGGCAGGGGCCGCCGTCGTCCGGGCCGACGCCGGCGCCGACCCGGCCTCGGTCGCGTTCGACGCGGTCAAGCGGGGCATCTCCGACGGCGCGGACGCCGTGGTCATCGACACCGCCGGTCGCCTGCACACCAAGACCGGGCTGATGGACGAGCTCGGCAAGGTCAAGCGGGTCATCGAGAAGCAAGCGGAGGTGGACGAGATCCTGCTGGTGCTGGACGCCACCACCGGGCAGAACGGCCTGGTGCAGGCCACCGTGTTCGCCGAGGTGGTGGACATCACCGGGATCGTGCTGACCAAGCTGGACGGGACCGCCAAGGGTGGCATCGTCGTCGCGGTGCAGCGGACCCTGAATGTGCCGGTCAAGATGGTCGGCCTCGGTGAGGGTCCGGACGATCTGGCGCCGTTCGAACCGGCCGCATTCGTGGACGCCCTGCTGGGTGACTAACTGTCTGTGACGGCGTGTCACACGCCGTCGACAGGGCCGAAACAGAACGGAAACACATTCCGAACCGAGTTCACATCGGCGAAACCTCCGGG
>JBIOVW010000619.1:0-6487 GCA_044867945.1 Nakamurella sp.
GGTGACCAGGAGGGCAAGGACCGCGCTGGACAACCCGGCTCCTCCGTCGCCGGATTGTCTGCGCCCGGTCCTCCTGTGTTCATTGGCGGCCTCGCAAGCTCGGCCGACTAGGGTGCCAATGCCATGAAACCCTTCCTGTTGCTCGCGATCCGGTCCGAGGACGTCGCCGCCGATGACGAGTACGCGGCGATGCTCCGGCGGACCGGCCTGGACGAGTCACGGTTGGTCAGGGTTCGGATGGAGAGCCGACCGCTCGGCGACATCGATCTGGCGGATTGGTCGGGAGTCATCCTCGGGGGCGGGCCGTTCCAGGCGAGCGACCCGGAGGAGACGAAGTCGGACGCGCAGCGGCGGGTCGAGGCCGAACTGGCGGCACTGTTGGACGAGGTGGTCGCCCGGGACTTCCCGTTCCTGGGTTGCTGCTACGGGATCGGCACGCTGGGCCGGCATCAGGGGGCGGTGGTCGACCGCACGTTCGGTGAGCCGATCGGCGGCATCCGGGTGGGCGTCAACGCGGCCGGCCTTCGCGATCCGCTCTTCGCCGTCGCCGGCGAACAGTTCGGCGCCTACGTCGGGCACAAGGAGGCGATCCGGGAGCTGCCGACGCACGCGGTCGCGCTGGCGTCCTCGGCGGGTTGCCCGGTGCAGGCATTCCGGGTGGGAACCCGGGTGTACGCCACGCAGTTCCATCCGGAGCTGGACCTGGACGGTCTGGCGACCCGGATCGAGGCCTACAGGTTCGCCGGCTACTTCCCGCCGGAGCAGGCCGACGCGGTGCTCGCCGCGGCCAGGGCCAGTGGCATCACCGAAACGCCCAATCTGCTCGGCCGATTCGTCGAGCTGTTCTCGGTGGACTGACCGATGCGGCCGTTGCTCCCGCCATCTCCGGTCGACGTGGGCCGAGCCGTCACCCGAGGGCCGCAGCGTTCATCGTGAAACATCGTGAAACACCCACCGGAGATCGCTCCCCTACGGCCGCGGGCCGCTGTGATGAGTGCAACAGCCGATTCACAGCCGGGAAACATTGACGCAATCGTCCGAGAAGGATCGTCGCGCACTCTTACCTGGAAAGCGCGATGAATCGAAAGGGGCGACCCGTGACAATCAACCAGACTTCCGACGACCATGGCCCGGCGGCCGCTGCGCTGCCGCAACCGTCCGGTGTGGCGGCGGAACAGGAAACCCTCCGGCGTCCGCGGGCGCTGCGGATCGGCGACCGGGTTCGTTCACTCGTCGACGACGTCTGCGTCAGCGTCGGTCTCGAGGGCCTGGTGGTCAATGTGGCACCTCCGCGCTACGGCGCGCCGGCGCGGGCCCGAATCCTGTGGGACAACGAGACCGTGTCAATGGCCGACGGCACCACTTTCGAGCAGCTCGGTGGTCGCGAGACAACCGCGACCGACGACGAGTCCAGGGTCGCCTGACCCAGCAGACCCGGTCTCCGGTGCCAGCAATGTTGTTGGCCGGGATGACCCGAACGGAACGGTGCCGAACCCGCCCGGTCCGGCGATGATGCCCAGACGAACGTCGTAGCGCCGATAGGCACGAACGGAGCGTCATGGGTATCGATCGGTGGGTGGCCGAACTGGAGTCTGTCTCCCGACCTGGCAGGCTCGGGGGGCCCGGCGACCAAACCGGGCTGTTGGTCGCGGCAGCGGTCGCTCCTGGCACGTTCGAGCCGTCGCTGGTGCCGCGCAACCTGTTGGACCAGGCGATCGTCACCGGGATCGGCACCACACTCTCCTACGTCCTGACGGTGACCACCCAGGACGTCATCGACGCACTGACCTCGGGTCTGGCCGGCCGTGACTCGGGGACCAGGCAGCGGTGGTGGACGCTAGCTGGACCTGGGCGTCATCCCCATCGGTATCGCCGCCAACCGGTTGCTCACTCGCAGGCCCGATGAATCGTTGCTGCGCGGGATCGTCCGGCAGATCGCCTGGCGGACCAGCGTCACCGGGTTCGGCGCCAGTGTGTTCACCCTCACCGAGGTCGGTCTGACCGCGGTGGATCGCGCCGTGGGCGGCGGCGGCCGGATCGCCCGCATCCCGCTGGGTGCCCCGGTCGGATTGGCCATCGGTCTGGCCCTGGAGGCGGGCCGCCGGCGCGGGTTGCCCGAGGAATCCACCACCACGGACGCACCGGCGGTCGAACCGCTGCGCGCGGCGGCGGCCAGCGCCGGGGTGTCGGCCGCCGTCACGGCCGCCGCGCTGCTGGAACGGATGGCCGCCGACGCCACCGGAGCGCTGCTGGCCACCTGGTTGCCGGGTGGACGGTTGGTGTGGCGGCTGGTCGGGCACGGTCTCACCGTGGCCGCATTGGTCGGGGCCGGCACGGTGGTCTGGCACCGGGCGATCCGTTCCATCGAGGCCGGCACCAACGTCGTCGAACCGATCATCGACGACCAGGGCGGACGACGCTGGGTCGGCCGGTCGGCCAGCGGGTCGGCGGAAAGCCTTGTGCAGTGGGCGAGCCTGGGCCGGGAAGGTCGACGGCACGTGCTGTTGTATCCGCGGCCACGGCCGGTCAAGGACCTGCCGGTCAGCCTGCCCGATCTGGCCATCAGTTCGGTGATGGGGGAGCCGGCGGTGGCGGAGCCCGCATTGGTGTACGTCGGCCTGGACAGCGCGCCGAACATCAGGGCTCGGGTCGACCTGGCGCTGGCCGAAATGGACCGGGTCGGGGCCTGGGACCGCTCGATGATCATGCTCTGCTCGCCCACCGGCTCCGGATACGTGAACTACTGCGCCACGGCCGCCGCGTCGTACCTGACTCGAGGCGACGTCGCGATCGTCACCATGCAGTACTCCAAGCGGCCGTCGCCGCTGTCCTTGTTCAAGATCAAGGACGCGCGCGAGCAGAACCGGCTGCTCTGGCTCGCGATCAGCGCGCGCCTGCGCGACCGGCCGGGCCGGCGACCGAGGGTGGTGCTGTTCGGGGAGAGCCTCGGCGCGCACACCAGCCAGGACGTGCTGCTGCACTGGGGAACCCTTGGCCCGCAGGCGCTGGGTATCGACCGGGCACTGTGGATCGGAACGCCGTACGGCAGCGGATGGATGCACCAGGTCACCGGTTCGCCGCGGCCCGACGTCGACCCTCGCCTGGTCACCATGGTCAACGACTTCGACCAGCTGCTCGAGCTGACCCCCGAGCACCGCGCAGCGCTGCGCTACGTGATGGTCAGCCACGACAACGACGGCGTCACCAAGTTCGGGGTCGACCTGCTTGCCAGGAGACCGGCCTGGCTGACCGACCAGCGACCGAAGATCGAGATCGTGGCCGGCGCGAGTCCGCGCGGCGTGCCGGCCCGGCTGCGGTGGCGTCCGGTCACCACCTTCCTGCACAGCCTGATCGACATGAAGAACGCGCAGAAGATGGAGGGCTACCGGGCCTGGGCCCACGATTACCGCCCCGACATCGCCCGGTTCATCGCCGAGGTCTACAAGCTGCCCGCGACCTCCGAGCAGATGGCACGGATCGAACGGGCGCTCCAGGCGCGTGAGGAGATCCGGGACAAGGTCCTGTCCCAGCACCTCGAGGCGATGAATCCGCAGGGCGAGCCGGCCTGAACCGGGTGGGCGGTGTACCCGGGCTCAATTCGGTGACCGATGAGTTCGGTCGCCCTCCCGTGTCTATTGGATGGACGAGGTCCTGTGGCTAGCCTCGACCGTGGATCGACGACACCTGCCACGCGTGCATGACGGCACAGTCCATGACGGCACAGTCCATGACGGCACAAGGGAGCGTTCGATGACCGGAGTACGAGTCCTGGTCGGCACCCGCAAGGGCGCATTCGTGCTGACCGCCGACGGGAAGCGGCGCGACTGGGAAGTCAGCGGACCGCACTTCGCCGGCTGGGAGATCTACCACGTGGCCGGATCACCGGCGGACCCCGACCGGCTCTACGCCTCGCAGACCAGCGGCTGGTTCGGCCAGGTGGTGCAGCGGTCCGACGACGGCGGCCGGACCTGGGAGCCACAGCCGGGCACCTTCAGCTACGAGGGCGAGGTCGGTCCGCACCAGTGGTACGACGGCACCGCGCGGCAATGGGAGTTCACCCGGGTCTGGCACTTCGAGCCGTCGCCCACCGATCCCGACACGGTGTACGCCGGGGTTGAGGACGCCGCGTTGTTCCGCACCATCGACGGCGGGGCCAGCTGGCAGGAACTGCCCGCGCTTCGGCAGCACCCCACCGGTCCGAATTGGGCCCCGGGCGCCGGGGGGATGTGTCTGCACACCATCATTCTCGATCCCAAGCAGGCCGACCGTATCTACGCGGCGATCTCGGCGGCCGGCGTCTTCCGGAGCGACGACGCCGGCGCCAGTTGGCGACCGATCAACAAGGGCCTGCATTCCGAGGGGATTCCGGACAATCAGGCCGAGGTCGGGCACTGCGTGCACCGGGTCGCCCAGCATCCGGGGCGGCCGGAGGTGCTGTACATGCAAAAGCACTGGGACGTGATGCGCACTGACGACGCCGGCGAATCGTGGACCGAGATCAGCGGAAACCTGCCGACGGACTTCGGGTTTCCGATCGCCGTGCACGCGCACGAACCGGACACGGTGTACGTGCTGCCGATCACCAGCGACTCCAACCACGTGGTGATGGACGCAAAGCTGCGGGTCTACCGGAGCCGCACCGGCGGCCACGAATGGGAACCGTTGACGAAGGGCCTGCCGCAGGAGCACTGCTACGTCAACGTGCTGCGGGATGCGATGGCGGTCGACGACCTCGACGAGTGCGGGCTCTATTTCGGCACCACCGGCGGCCAGGTCTACGCCTCGGCGGATTCCGGCGACAGCTGGACGCCGATCGTCCGCGACCTGCCGGCCGTCCTTTCGGTGGAGGTGCAGACGCTCCCATGATCAAAGTGATCCTGCCCGCGCATCTTCGTGAACTGGCGCACGTCCACGGCGAGGTGGAGCTCGAGGTCGACGGACCGGTCACCCAGAGCAGCGTGCTGGACGCGCTGGAGGCGCAATTGCCGGTGCTGGTGGGCCGGGTGCGCGATCACGATACGCACCGCCGGCGCGGGTTCGTCCGGTTCTATGCCTGCCAGGAGGACCTGTCCCACGAATCCCCGGACGACCCGCTGCCGGAGGCGGTCGCGTCCGGGAAGGAACCGTTCATGATCGTCGGGGCGATGGCCGGCGGTTAGTCGGCCGAGCTTGCAAGGCTGCCATCCAGCACCCGCGCGAGGCATCGGTCAGCGATCAGAGCAGTTGTGGCTGGCCGTCGGACCTCTCGGGCGCCCGGTCGGCGCCGGCCGCCGTCGCTGCCTCCAACAGGTGCCGGGCCCGCCGGCCGAGGTCGCCCAGGTCCACCCGGCCCATCTCGGCGGCCTTGGCCAGGTGGTCGGCCAGTTCCAGGGCTTCGTCGAGGATGAACGACTGGGCGGCGCGTTCCTGACCCATGTCGCCGAGGATGGTCCGCTCGGTGCGCGACGCGACGATCGGACCGCCGATCCCGTCCACCCACACCTGGGTCCGCCGGCCGTCACCGCGATCCTCGCCGCGGATCGGCTCGAGTGCGAAGATCTTGTCCGACCGCGCGTACTTGCCGAATCCGAGGAACACCATGTGCGGGTCGGTCGCCATGCCCCACAGTATCGACGCCGGCCGCACAGCTTCGGCGCCACGACCGAGGTCAGCTCCGCGCAGTGTCTCACGCACTCAACGTGGCCCACGTTGCGACCACGGCGGCGGGCCAGCACAGTGACCGCATGACATCCCCGACTTCCACCGGCTTGGCCGTGGCGGCACAGCCCGAAGTCATCCGCCGGCTGGGCGAGGAAGCCGTGCCGTGGCTCCGGTTGGTCGAGTTCCGGGCCGGTGACGAAGCACCGGACGGGCCGGTGGACATGTGGGTGCCCGAGTACCCCGCCTCCCTCGGTCCGCGCGCGTGGGCGGCGGGCCTGGCCGCGCTGCCCGGCCTGCGCGTGGTGCAGCTGCTCTCCGCCGGCGTCGACCCGTGGCCGGCGCTGATCGCCGACTCCGCGGGCGACCCGGTGCTCTGCAACGGCCGAGGTATTCACGGGGCGAGCACCGCCGAACTCGCCGTCGCCACGACCCTGGCGATGGTCCGCGAGCTGCCCCGATACGTCCGCCAGCAGGAACAGCGGCACTGGCGAGGCAGCACTGCGCGCAGCGTCGCCGGCGCGCGGGTGTTGGTGCTGGGCGCCGGTGACATCGGGCGCCGGGTGGCCGATGTCCTGCGCATGCTGGACGCGCGGGTCACCCTGGTGGCGCGCACGGCCAGGGACGGCGTCGTGGCCATGGCCGACCTGCCCGACCTGCTGCCCCGCCAGGAGATCGTCGTCATCGCCGTCCCCAGCACACCGGAGACGGAGCGGATGGTGGGCCGGGACTTCCTCGCTGCGCTGCCCGACGGCGCGCTGGTGGTGAACGTCGCCCGCGGGCGGGTCGTTGACACCGCCGCCCTGCTGGCCGAGTTGACCTCCGAACGGCTCTACGCCGCCCTCGACGT
>JBIOVW010000620.1:0-2964 GCA_044867945.1 Nakamurella sp.
CCGCGCCTCCAGCGCGGCGATGCCGAACGACTCCAGGTGGGCGGGCGCGAGGAAGACGTCGGCCCGCCGATAGACCTCGGTGAGCTCGGCCCGATCCACCCGGCCGGCCAGCCGCACGGTGTCGGTCATGCCGTGCCGCCGCACGTACCGCCGCATCCGCGGCATCAGCTTGCCGTCACCGAACACGGTGAGCCGCAACGTCACCGCGGACCCTCGTGCGGCCAGTCGGCGCTGCGCGGCCAGCACCATCGCCAGCATCGGCAGCGGCCGCTTGCGCACCGAGAGCCGCATGGTGCCGACCACCTCGACCACCGCCGGATCGCGCTCGGCCGGCTGCATCGCCCAGTCCTGCGGATCCAGTCCGTTGGGCACGACGGTGACCGGGCCGCCGGTGCGCTCGCGCAGCGGTGCAGCGGCCGCCTCGCTCACCGCGCTGAGCGCGATCCGTCGGGCGACGTCCGGTGCGGCCCACGGGGTGAGGATCTCGGGCAGCCGGAACGACGCGGGCAGGCAGTGCACGGTCACCGCAACCGGAAAACCCAGGTCCAGAGCCACCCGGACACCGGCCGCGGCGAACGGCGAGCCGACCCCGGCGTGCACGTGCACCAGGTCGTAGTACCCGGCCAGCAGCGCGCGGCGAATGGGCCGGGACGGCAGCGGGTTGTTGGCGATCTCCGCCGGCAGCGGGATGCCTGAGCGGTGGATCGGCACGTCGAACGTTCGGCCGGCCATCCGCCGCGGCAGCGGGGTCGCCGTGATCACCTCGGGTTCCAGACCGCCCGCCCGCTGACGCCGGGTCAGGTCGTTGACCTGCATCTCGATCCCGCCCAACCGCGGAACGAAGCAGTCGGAGATGTGCGCCACCCGCACGCCCCTCACCGCCTCCCGACAGTCAGCATCGGCCCGGCCGCCAAGGGCCCCGGCCGGGCCTGGGTCATGCTAGTCCGGTGCGCCGCTGTGTCGTGTTCTTCCATGCCCATCCCGACGACGAGGCGCTGCTCACCTCCGGCACCATGGCCGCGCTGGCGGCACAGGGCCACCGGGTGGTGTTGGTGGTGGCCACCGCCGGCGAGGCGGGTCTGGCGGCCGACGAGCTGCGCAGCGACGGCGGCCTGGGCCGGCGTCGGCTGGCCGAGCTGCACGCATCCGCGGACGTGCTCGGCGTCGGCCGGGTCGAGGTGCTGGGCTACGCCGACTCCGGCCTGGCCACCGCCCCGACCCCGCCGCCGGCGCGCCCCGGTGGGGGGCCGCGGTTGGCGGATGCGGACGTGCCCACCGTCGCGGCCGAACTGGCCGACCTGTTGACGCGGGAACGGGCCGACGTCGTCACCGGGTACGACGCCGCCGGCGGCTACGGTCACCCCGATCACATCGCGGTGCATCACATCGCCGCCGCGGCCGCCGAGTTGGCCGGTACTCCGGTGCTGCTCGAGGCGACCGTGCCCCGGGACCGGCTGCTGGCCGCGGCCCGCCGAATCAACCGGATGCTGCCGACGTCGCGGCGGGTCGACCTGGCGCCGTGGGCGAACGCCTACAGCGCGTCGGCCGACATCACCCACTGCATCGACGTCCGCGGCCAGGCCCGGGCGCGACGGGCATCCATGCGCGCCCACGCCTCGCAGGCCACGGCCGACTCGGGCGCCCGAACCCTGGGGGTGTTCACCAGAGTGCCGCCGCCGTTGTTCGGCTGGGTGTTCGGCCGGGAGTGGTACCGGCAGCCCGGCATCACCCCGGGGAACGTTCGGTATCGGGACGTGTTCGCGACGCTGTCGCGGTGATCGAATCCTGCTTCTTGCGCCCCCACAGCCACATCAGCCAGGCCGCGATCCCGAACGGGATCTCGATCACATGGGTGAAGATCGTGAACAACAGCGTGCCGGCGGCCGCCAGCGCCGGGTCCGCGCCCATCGCGACCAGCAGGGCTACCGACCCCGCCTCGACCAGGCCGAGGCCACCGGGGGTGACCGCGACCGAGGTGAGCAGCCGGCCGAGCGCGAACGCGGCGAGCATGGTGCCCACGCCGATGACCAGGCCGCAGATGTGCATGCAGAGCCAGAACAGCACGAAGTAGATGACGAAGTACCCCAGCGTGCCCAGGCTCATCTGCAGCCAGCCGCGGCGCATCACGTCCTGGGTCTGCTCCCGGAGCCGGGCGATGCCCTGCTCCCAGCCGAGCCGCCGGGGCCGCCGGATCAGCCGCAGCGACGCCTCGGCGACCCGCTGGATGAAGCGGCCGACGGCGTGCGCGGCCCGGTCGCTGGCCATGACCACGATGAAGATCACCAGGAGCGCCACCAGGGTGAGCACGCCGACCAGCGCGGCGTCCCGCAGCGCCGGGCTGATGTGCCCGCCCTGCAGCACCAGCGCGGCCAGCCCGACCAATGGCAACAGCACCTTGCCGGCGGCGGCGAAGATCCCGCCGAGGACGACGGAGATGCCGATGGCGGATCGGCCGAACCCCCAGGACCGGCAGATCGCGTAGGTGGCGCCGATGCCGAGCGCACCGCCGAACGGCAGGGTGTTGGCCACCAGCGAGCCGGCCAGGTTCACGGTCAGCGCGCGAGAGTGACTGATCCCGGGCAGTGACCCGGTGATGGTGAAGGTGAACGCGAGCAGCGCGCACAGCTGCAGCCCGGCCAGCAGGATCAGCGCGGGCACCGGCAGCCGCTGCAACGGCTCGAGGATCTGCGACCAACCGACCCCGGCGATCCGGGGCAACCCCCAGACGAGCAGGACCACGGCCAACGCCAGCGAGACGACGTCGCGAACGATCCGCCACCACACGACACCACGCACCGCACCAGGGTGTCATGTCGGTGGCCGCGGCTACCGTGTCGCTCGTGTGGATGCGTCGTCTCTGGGGTTACTGCCGGCGGCACCCGGTGGTCACCGCGCTCTCCGGCTTGGCCGCCGTCGGCGGTGTCGGGCTGGGCGCGCTCACGCCGTTGCTCACCCAAATCGCGG
>JBIOVW010000621.1:0-2361 GCA_044867945.1 Nakamurella sp.
CGCGCATGCTGCTGGCCCGCTGTACTGCATCGACGACCTCGGCGGTGTCGGCATCACTGAGGCCGTACGCCCCGAGACCCGGGATCTGCAGCGCCTCGGCTTGGTCGGCGAGCCAGCCGACGGCGACGTCGGCTCGAGCCGCCGGGTTGCCGGTCAGCAGCGCGGCGAGCTCGGCCAGCCGCGGCAGGGTCGGGCCGCCATCTGCGCGCTCGCGAACAGCACGCAGGTTGACATCGACCGCAGGAGCCAGCACCGCCGCACACACGGCTCCATGGGATGCGCCCAGCCGTGCCCCCAACGCCGCGGCGAACCCGTGCACCGCACCGAGGCCGGAGTTGGCCAGGCAGAGACCGCCGAACAGGCTGGTGATCGCCAGGTCCTCCCGCACCGACGGATCGACCATGCCGTCGCTGTAGGCCCGACGCAGCGACCGGGCTGAGCGGGTGATGCCGTCCCGGGCGAGCGCATCGGTGAACGGGTTGGCCCTGCGGGACAGGAACGGTTCGATCACCTGGGCCAACGCGTCCATCCCGCTCGCGGCGATCGTTGGTGGAGGCACGTCTGCGAGCAGGTCGGGATCGACGATCGCGATCCGCGGCAGCAGCAGCGGACTGCGCAGGCTGGCTTTCACGCCGTCACCGGCCAGCACGGCGTTGCGGGTCACCTCCGAGCCGGTTCCCGCGGTGGTCGGGATCGCGACGCACGGTAGGCCCGCGAGGGTGATCGGCCGGGCCTTGCCGATCACCTCCAGGTGCTCCAACGGGTCGGCACCGGTGACGGCCAGGACGGCGACCGCCTTGGCGACGTCGAGGGCGCTGCCGCCGCCGTACCCGATCACCGCATCACACCCGGAGGCGGTGGCGACGCCGTCCCGGACGACCTGGATGGTGGGCTCACCGTCGACTGCGTACGCGGTCACAGTGATCCCGCGTTCTCCCAGCGCGTCGATCAGTCGCACGGCCCGGCTGGGTGAACGGCCGGTGACCAAGAGCACCCGGTCGGCCTCCCAGCCCGCCAGGACGGCCGGAGCCTCCAAGACCCGGCCGGCGCCGAAGCGGATGTCACTCGGCACGACCAGGTCGAACGACACGGCGGTCACCAGTCGCTGTCGTCGGGCGAGGTGTTGACGTAACGAGTGCCTACCCGAGGCCGGGCCATCATCGGCGCGACCGTGTCCCGCCACGTCGCGTAGTGCTCAGTCTCCTTGTGAGCCGCGGCCGCAGCGTCGTCGCGGTAGACCTCCACCAGCACCACGTGCGCAGGGTCCGCACGGTCGGTCAGCACGTCGAAGCGCAGGATGCCCGGCTCCTGCCGGCTCGCGGTCGCGTTGGCCTCGGTGGCGTCCAGGAAGGAGTCGACCTGGTCGGGCACGACGGCGATGTCGACGTGGACAACAAGCAGCGAGTTCGTCACGGAACCGACGATAGCGACGGTGTGCGCGCGGAGCGACGGGCATGATGACGCGTGTGACGATCACTCCAGCACCGGCTGAGCCTGCGGTCACCACCTGGCAGGTGCGACCCTTCGACGCGGTTGTCGCCGAGCTGCTCGATCGGCTCGGTCCGGGCCGCCGGGTGGTCGCCGTGGACGGGCGCGGTGGCGGCGGGAAGACGACCCTGGCGCGCCGGCTGGCCGAGCGGGTGGCTGATGCTGCGATCGTCGGCACCGACGACATCGCCTGGCACGAGTCGATGTTCGGCTGGACGGACCTGTTGATCGACGGTGTCCTGCGTTCCTATCGCGCGGGGGTGGCGGTGGCGTACCGCCCGCCGGCCTGGGATCGTCGTGACCGGCTGGGCGCCATCGAGGTAGCCGCCTCCATCCGCGTGCTGATCATCGAAGGGGTCGGGGCGTCGCGGACCGAGCTGAGTCCCTGGCTGGACGGCACCATCTGGGTCCAGTCCGACTTCGCGGAGGCGGAACGACGAGGCATCGCCCGTGACATCGCCTCGGGCGTCAACGGCGACGCCGAAGCCTCGATCGCGTTCTGGCACGCCTGGATGGCCGAGGAGCTCCCGTTCTTCGCCCGCGATCGACCTTGGGAACGGGCCGACCTGATCGTCGCCGGCACGTCGTCCTCGTCGTTGCCCGACGGTGCAGTCGCCGTGTCGCCGTGGCACGATGACGCACCATGACGTCGAAGCCCGTCAACCTGTGCGCGACCTGCGCGGTCGAGACCGAGCAAGCCAACTCCCCCGATCGAATCTGCCCGATCTGCGGCGACGAGCGGCAGTATCTGCCGCCGGGCGGACAGCGCTGGACGACGGTCGATCAGCTGATCACGTCCGGTCACACCCTGGAGTGGTTCGAGGTGGAGCCGGATCTGATCGGAATGACCACCAAGCCGGGAGTCGGCATCGG
>JBIOVW010000622.1:0-4196 GCA_044867945.1 Nakamurella sp.
CCGGCCGGCGTCGCCGGTGCCGGTGCCGGCCTTGATCAGTTTCTCCCGTTGCGAGGTGCTGAACGCGTCGGTGAGCCTGGCCTGCCGGGCGGCGATCCCGGACTTGAGCCGCTCCAGCGCCGTCAGCTCGTCGATGCACTCGGCATCGGTGAGATCCGCGTCGAGCCCGGCCAGCAGCTCCACCAGGGCGGCGGCCGGTTCGATGCTCGACATGTGTTCGAGGTTACGCCTGGATCTGCGATATGGCAAGGGGAAAGACCAGCCTAAGATGTGTTTTACGAACATATGAACCGCTGAACCACGTCGAGGTGTCGTCGGCCGGCTCGGTTCGCGAATGCTGTCGGGATTGCCAACATCGTGCCTGAGGGGTCTGACAAGTCATCCGCGACGAACCCGGCGAACTGGAGTTCCGGATGCCTTACGCTCACCTATGGGCTCGTGATGAAATAACGTCGCTTTCGGGGTTCTGGACGCTACGGTTGTGCTATGGCGGAACTGGCGGACTCGGTGGCGCGGCGGTACGAGGTGCTGCGACCCCATCTGTCTGAGTTCCAGCGCCGGTTGTGGTTGGGCGCGGAGGCCGCTGAGTTGGGTCCGGGCGGGGTCGCCATGGTCGCGGCGGCGACAGGGGTCGCGGCGGACACCGTGCGGCGGGGTCGGAAGGAGGCCGATGAGGGCAGCGCTCCGGCGATCGGTCGGTCCCGTCGTCCCGGTGGTGGCCGCAAGCGCGCCGAGGCGCATGACGCGGACCTGGTCGCGGCGTTCGAGTTGTTGATCGCCCCGGTGACCCGAGGGGATCCGATGTCGCCGCTGCTGTGGACGTCCAAGTCGATCCGCGCGTTGACCAAGGGGTTGCGGGAGAAGGGGCACCAAGTCAGCGATTTCGTGGTCCGCCGGCTGCTGCGGGAGGGTGGCTACAGCCTGCAGGCGAACGTGAAGACCGCCGAGGGTGGTCAGCACGTCGACCGGGACGCCCAGTTCGGGTACCTCAACGACCAGGCGGTGGCGCACATGGCCACCGGAGACCCAGTGATCAGCGTCGACTCGAAAAAGAAGGAACTTGTCGGGAACTTCAAGAACGGCGGCCGGGAATGGCACCCGAAGGGTGAACCGGAGTCGGTGAAGGTCCACGACTTCGTCGACCCGGCTTTGGGCAAGGCCAACCCGTACGGGGTGTACGACGTGGCCAACAACACCGGCTGGGTCTCGGTGGGCACCGACCACGACACCGCGGCGTTCGCGGTCAACACCATCGGCACCTGGTGGCGGCAGGTCGGCCAGAGCATGCACCCGACCGCGTCCCGGCTGCTGATCTGCGCCGATGGCGGCGGCTCCAACGGGTACCGCACCCGGCTGTGGAAAACCGAACTCGCCGCGCTCGCCGAATCCACCGGACTGACCATCACCGTGTGCCACCTGCCACCTGGCACCAGCAAATGGAACAAAATCGAGCACCGGTTGTTCTCCTACATCTCGATGAACTGGCGCGGAAGACCGCTCACCAGCCACGAAGTCATCGTCAAGACGATCGCGGCGACCACCACCGGCACCGGACTCACCGTGCGCGCCGAACTCGACGAAGGCACCTACCCCACCGGCGTCAAGATCCCCGACCAGGACATGAAGACCCTCGAAACAACAGGCGTCCTGACCAGACACGACTTCCACGGGGAATGGAACTACACCCTGACACCCGCCAAGACCGACACGCCCGAACCCGACCATGTTGATTAATCACAGACCCTAACTTTGAGTCATCAGGTCGGCACCGACCTCACTCTCACAGAAAGGGCACCAGCGCACATGTTCTTCGAGATCTTCATCAAGCTGTTCGTCTTCGGGTACTTCCTGTCGATGCCGCTGATCGGGCTGGTCGTCGCCCTCGTGCAGATCCTGCGTACCCGGCGTCCGCGGCCGGCCGGACGGGTCGTCGAGATCTGCACCCGCCAGTTCATGTTCTGGGTCGTCGGCATGTTGTTCCTGTGCAACTTCGTGTTCCACACCTTCTTCGGCGAGTTGGCCGCATCGCTGATCGGGTGGGACGACAGCCCGTTCCAGGCGGAGGTCGGGTACGCCAGCCTCGGGTTCGCGTTGCTGGGCTTCCTCGCGGCGTTCTCGTCGTGGTCCGTGCGGCTGGGCGCCGTCCTTGCGGTGACGCCGTTCCTGTGGGGCGCTGCGGTCGGGCACGTCGTCGACATGGTGCAGAACGGCAACTTCACCGCCGGCAACGCCGGCTTCGTCCTGTGGCTGGACATCCTGCTGCCCGCGGTCGGGATCGTGCTGCTGTGGCTGTCCCGCCGGCACCCGTCGTCGGCGTCGTCCCGGCCGGTCGTTCCGTCCGGGATCGCGCCCGGTCGCCGGACCGCAGACGCCGTCTGACCCGATTGAATCCTCTGGAACTTTTCGCCCGCGGCCGACATCACACGAACGACACTTCTACGACCCGGCAGACGTCGACCAGCGGCTCGACAGCCGACCCGGCCGTGTTCGAGGCGGAACTGGCGAGCACCGGCGGATCGGAGAACGCGAGTCTGGTCGAGTTCCTGTCCGCGCACGAGGATGAGGACTGACGCTGGATGTCACGCTCCTGGGCGTGGCGTCCGGGGACGTCGAGGAATCGACCGGCGGCGGTTACGTCGTCACCTTTCCGACGACATGCGAGACGAGCATCGGGGATTCCCCGTACGCCCGATCGCCCGCCATCGGGAAATGCTCGACCTACGACCTCGACCTCTTCGAATACCCGGACGCGCTCGACATCAGCGACGACAAGACCCGGATCAGCGGACAGTTCTTCGTCTTCAGCGCGGATGACGAAACGGCAATCCTGCTGGACCCGCAGACCTGCGGGCAGGAGCGTCCGGGCGTCGGGGGCACCGGTCCCGGCGCCATCGGCTGCTGAGGGCTCCCGTCGATGTCAACTTCTCGGTTGTCGCGAGCGCCTGCCCTGTCAGCCACTGAGCGCGCGCGGGCCCGGGCCGAAGATCCGCGGACCGCCTGAGCCTGACCGACCTACCCGGTGTCTGGCCAGTTCTCGACCGGGAGTGGGTCGGGTTCGTTGGTGTACTGGTGGCCGGTCGGGGTGGGTCCAGGTGGTGAGTCGTCCGGTGAGGGTGGTGCCGTATCCGGCGTGGGTCTTTCCTCGGTGGTCGTGTCGGCAGGAGGCGTCGAGGTTGCCGGCGGCGGTCGGGCCGGTGGGCCAGGGTACGACGTGGTCCAGGTCGCAGCGTTGGGCGGCGAGGTGGCAGATCGGGTTGGTGCAGACGCCGTCGCGGTATCGGACGGCGGCGGTGAGTTTCCGGGACGGGAACCGGCCCATTTCGGTGAGGTCGAGCAGGTTCCCAATTGGGTCGGTGAGCAGCCGGTGGAACAGGGTGCCGGGTTGCCCGGCCAGTCTGCGGACCAGGTCGGCGGGGACGAGCGCGGACCCGTCGGCCAGTTGGCCTGGGGTGTCGGTGAACCCGAACAGGGATTGGGCGGATACCACCACGCCGATGGTGACCTGGGGTGGCGGTTGCCCGGGGCACCCGGTGCGCCGCCGGTCGGCCTCCCCGGCCTCCCCGACCTCCCCGACCTCCCCGGCCCTCCCGGCCTCCGTGGCGACGCCGGCGTCCCCGGCGTCCCTGCCGCGGCTCGGCTCCGGGGCAGGTCGGCCGGCCGGTGCCACGTCCCGGTCGGCGTTCACCTCGCGGGCCGCCGCGGCGTCCGAGTCCGGGTCGGAATGCGGGTCGGCCGGGTCCGGTCGGAACACGTCGGCCGGCAGGCCCCAGTCGTCCTCGTCCCGCCAGGACTCCTCGGCCACCGGCCCGGGTCCGTCGACCGGATCGGGTCCGTCCACCGGATCGGGTCCGCCGACCGGATCGGGTCCATCGACCGGATCGGGTCCGCCGACCGGATCGGGTTCGTCGGACCGCGGCTGATCAGCCGCAGCGTCGTCGAGCGCGTCGCCCTCATCACCGCCGTCGCCGTCGCCGCCGCCGTGGCGGTTGGGGTTGTCGGTCTCGTCGTGAGCCTCGTCGTCGAGGCCGCAGCCCGGGCCGTGCCAGCCGTTGCTCATCCGCCCCAGCAACAGATCGACCAGGGCGTCCGCCCGCCGCTGCTGCTTGGTCCGCGGATCCCCCGGCCCGGCGGCCCCGGCCAACGCCTCCAACAGCAGGTCCACCGACGCCGCGTCCACCGACGACAGGCACGCACTC
>JBIOVW010000623.1:0-2285 GCA_044867945.1 Nakamurella sp.
ACGGTGCCCGCCGAAGACGGCAAGGCCCGATGACGGTGAACGATCCGTCATCGGGCGTCGGTGCCGCGAGGGTCAGCTCTCGATCTCTCCCGCGATGAACTTCTCCACGTTGTCCCTGGCCTGGTCGTCCGGGTACTGCACCGGCGGGGACTTCATGAAGTACGACGACGCGGACAGGATCGGGCCGCCGATCCCGCGATCCTTGGCGATCTTCGCCGCGCGGACCGCGTCGATGATGACGCCGGCCGAGTTGGGCGAGTCCCAGACCTCGAGCTTGTACTCCATATTCAGCGGGGCGTCGCCGAACGCGCGGCCTTCGAGCCGGACGTAGGCCCACTTGCGGTCGTCCAGCCACGGCACGTAGTCGCTGGGCCCGATGTGCACGTTGCGGGCGCCCATGTCCCGGTCCACCTGCGAGGTGACGGCCTGGGTCTTGGTGATCTTCTTGGACTCCAGCCGGTCGCGCTCCAGCATGTTCTTGAAGTCCATGTTGCCGCCGACGTTCAGCTGCATGGTGCGGTCCAGGATGACGCCGCGGTCCTCGAACAGCTTGGCCAGCACCCGGTGGGTGATGGTCGCGCCGATCTGCGACTTGATGTCGTCGCCGACGATCGGCAGCCCGGCGGCCCGGAACTTCTCCGCCCACTCCGGGGTGCTGGCGATGAACACCGGCAGGGCGTTGACGAAGGCACAGCCGGCGTCGATCGCGCACTGCGCGTAGAACCGGACGGCATCCTCGGAGCCGACCGGCAGGTAGCAGACCAGCACGTCGACCCGCGCCTCGCGCAGCACGCCGACGACGTCGACCGGCTCGGCCGGCGACTCGGTGATGGTTTCCAGGTAGTAGCGGCCCAGGCCGTCGTGGGTGGCGCCGCGCTGCACCGTGACGCCGGTCGGCGGCACGTCGGCGATCTTGATGGTGTTGTTCTCGCTGGCGTTGATCGCCTCGGCCAGATCGAAGCCGACCTTCTTGGCATCCACGTCGAACGCGGCGACGAAATCCAGGTCGCGGACGTGGTAGTCGCCGAACTGCACGTGCATCAGGCCGGGGACGGTGCCGGCCGGGTCCGCGTCCTTGTAGTACTCGACGCCCTGGACCAGGGATGACGCGCAGTTGCCGACGCCGACAATGGCGACCCTGATCGTGTTGCCCGATGGACTCATTGCTGTTCCTCCTGTGTGTCGGCCGAAGCCGGGTCGTTCCCTGCGATGACGGGTGCTCCGGGGGGCGACGCTGCCTGGTGGTCCCGAGCGGTTGCGGTGGATCTGCGGACGGTGGGTGGGGGGCGCGGCGCGTCGCCGGACGACTGGCGCCCCCGTTCGGCGTCGATCAGTTCATTGAGCCAGCGGACCTCGCGGTCGGAAGCCTCCAGGCCGAGCTGGTGCAACTCGGCGGTGTATGTGTCGAGCCGGTCCACGGCCCGGCCGACGGCGGACCGCTGGCCCTCACGTCGTTCCTCGACCCGACGCCGGCGACCCTCCAGGATGCGCATCCGAGCCTCCGCGGTGGTGCGGGAGAAGAAGGCCAGGTGCACGCCGAACCCGTCGTCGGACCACGACTGGGGGCCGGTGTCGCCGAGCAGGTCGGCCAGCCGTTCCTTGCCCTCGGCGGTGATCCGGTAGGTCACCCGGGATCGCTTGGACGACAGCGGCACCGCGTCGGCGTCCACCACCGGGTCCTCGGTGGACACGTGGCCCGCGGCCTCCAGCCGGCGCAGCGTCGGGTACAGCGAGCCGAAGCTGAAGGCCCGGATGGTGCCGAGGGTGGCGGTGAGCCGTTTGCGCAGTTCGTAGCCGTGCATGGGGGACTCCGCGAGCAACCCGAGCACGGCCAGCTCGAAGACGGTGGACGTTTCCTTGGCGATCGCACACCCCCTCGGTGCTCCGGCGGCCTGCCGACCGGGCGGGCCGCCGCGGTCGACCGGACCGGCTGTGGCAGGGTGAGCCTTTCGAGGCCCACCGCTACAACGACCGGTTATATCGACACGATACATCGACGCCCCCGGGGAGTGGTCACGGCCTCGCCGACGCGCGGGAGAGGGCGGCACAGCTCCCGGCCACTGCGATGGTGCACACACCAATGGTTGGTGCACCAACTATTGGTGTACGCTCCAACGCATGACGCTGACCCAGGAGCCCACCGTGCCCGTGGGGCTGCCCGCCGATCCGCTCGCCCTTGACCAGCAGGTGTGTTTCGCCGTGGTGGTGGCCGCTCGCAATGTCGTCGCGCTGTACCGGCCGATCCTGGATCCGATGGGCCTGACCCACCCCCAGTACCTGGTGAT
>JBIOVW010000624.1:0-6305 GCA_044867945.1 Nakamurella sp.
TGGCACCTGTGGCAACCTAGGTCAGGCCGCGGAAAAAGAGTGTGGCCGCGCACCGGGAGTGCCTGCGCAACCCGGTGGAGGATGCCCCCGGCCCGGCGCTGGCGGTCCTGGATCCGCCACCACCGCAGCCGGATCCGCTGCCGCTCGAGCTGCCCGAGGGCCGCCTTGCCGCGCGCACCCGTGAGCGCTACGCGGCCGTGCAATCCCGCCTGCGTGAACGACAGTCGATCGGCGCCATCGCCCGCGAACTACGCCTGACCCGGCACACGGTGCGCCGTTTCGCCCGCGCGCAAGGCATCGACGAACTGCTGGCCAAGACCGGCCCCCGCGGCGTGCTGCCGGACCCGTCCAAGGCGCACCTGCACCGGCGGCTGGCCGACGGGATCACCGACGCCGCCGCGCTGACCGCGGAGATCCGGGCCGCCGGCTACCGCGGCAGCATGCGGACCGTGCGCCGCTACCTACACCCGTTCCGCGCCACCCACGCCGCGCCGCCGCCGGTGCCCGACCCGCCCAAGGTCCGCCGCCTGTCCGGCTGGATCATGACCGACCCCGACCATCTCGACCCGAACGACCAAGCACAACTCGACGACGCCCGCGCCCGCTGCCCCCACCTGGACGCACTTGCCGGCCACGTCACCGAGTTCGCCAAAATCCTCACCGGCCTGCACGGCGAACGCCTCGACGACTGGATCGACAAGGTCAACGCCGACGACCTACCGGCCCTGCGCTCCTTCACCACCGGCCTGAAAAACGACCACGCCGCCGTCGTCAACGGACTGACCATGACCCACAACTCCGGCGGCGTCGAAGGAACGTCAACCGCCTCAGGACGATCAAGCGACAAATGTACGGCCGCGCGAATTCGACCTCCTACGGAAACGCGTCATCCTCGCAAAATAGCGCCGACACATCACGGAAATTGCGCCAGAACCAGGTTTCGTGGCCGCCAGTGGGCAGAAACCAATGTCTTTTGACAATCACGTCCGGGTGGGAGTCACCGGGCCCGTGGGGGTTCGGCCCAGAAGGTTTCGTCGCCGGCCTCAGCGATGGCCCACGCTGCGACATCGGTGCCGGCGGCATCGGTCGCATCCTGCTGGTGGAACTCCAGGCCCCGATCGGTCAAGTCGCCCGAGCCATCGAGCCGACGGGGCTCTCCGGCCACAGCAACGGTGATCGTGCTGGCCCCGATGAAATCGGTCGGCATCGCGGGACGATGCCCGTCAACGTCGATGATCGGGTAGAGCCCGGTCCCGGTCGGAACATCGGGAAGGGGAATCATTGCCGTCTCTACCTCCATGGATTGCAGGGGGCCGATGCGCTCGGTGCGAGTCG
Organism: Nakamurella sp.; assembly: GCA_044867945.1. Classification (GTDB taxonomy): domain Bacteria; phylum Actinomycetota; class Actinomycetes; order Mycobacteriales; family Nakamurellaceae; genus Nakamurella. The sequence continues at coordinate 1,336 of JBIOVW010000624.1, forward strand.
CTTCTGGTCCGGCCGGGAGAGGCACCGTCGTTCACCCAAGAAAGTGTGACCCTGACCGGCGGCCGGGAAACAGGTGCTGTCGCTGCGGCATCTGAATGTACCGAGATGGCCCGCCCGGAAACCGGATTAGCCGTCTGGGCGGCGCGGCCATCCGTCGCTACGTCGACCTCCCGGGGCCAGGTGAATTCGGCGATGCCACCGCGCACGACCCAGACGTTGGCACACGGCCGACTGAACGCGGCGCGCCTCTTCATCGTATCGGCGTCTCGATGAGGACCCACACAGTGCGGCCGCACGACCGGACCCCGATCCCAAGACGAACGCCATGAGGCACCACTCGAGCACTGGACCGCGACTGGGCAGACCAGCTGCAGGAACTGCGGTGTCCCAGACCGGCGTTCAGCTGCTCCCGCTTCTACCGACCCTGCCGTTCCAGACCCGATTCACGGACCCGAACGATGCCCAGCAATGCGTCCACCAGTTCACCATGACCGCGTCGGGCAGCTCCACCGCGTTCCTGATCGGCCCGGACAGTCGGCGCCGCACGCTTTTGCCGGCGCCACACCCGACGGGCCACCGTTCAGGGCGGGCACCGATGGTCCGCATCAGCTCCTGGGCGTCGGCGTGGTAGTGCTGATCTTCCGATCTTCTCGGTCGTCCTGGGCGATCACGCCGGCGCGGCCGCGTCAACGACGCGGTGCTGTTGGTCGTCCCATGGGTCCGGTTACCCCTCCGCGATATCCGCACTGAGCCGACCCCGGGCTCGGCCCACCGGTCAACCCGCGTACACCGTGAACGGCAGATGGTCGGGCCTCCACCGCCGGCAGGCGCCGGGGGAGCGCCCCCGCCAACCTCCTCCCACCCGCCACCGCGACCAGGTCGCTCGGCCGACCCGGCCCGCTCCGCAGGGTGGCCGCGACCCCTGGGCTCGCCCGCCGATACCGACACAGGTGGAACGTTTGCCTCAGGTCCGCGCCGGGTACAAGCCAGCAGAGGATGGACGTTGAGGAAAGTAGCGCGCATGGTGCTCGCCGTCGTCTTGATCGTGCTTCATATCCTGCTCGGCCTCGGCGGACTGGTCTTCGCGCGTGAAGCGCCTGGCCCGCGGCGGGCCTGCTTGCTGCGGTGACATCACTCGAACCAGGAGGCAATGACATGTTCCGCACTCTTGTGGGTTTCGCAATGGGTTACGTCCTGGGCGCCCGGGCGGGTCGAGCCCGCTACGACCAGATCGCCGAGCTGGTGCAGCGCGTCGTGGATCACCCCGCGGTCCAGGGCGCCGCCGGTTTCCTCCGCGCAAAGGCGTCCGGACTGCTGCACACCGGGCCACCGGTGAGACGGCCCGATGCCGCCTACCTGGACTGGGCAGACTCGGAACCGAACCGGGCAGCCCGTCCAGGCGACCAGGCCCTCGGGCAACGCCCCGACCCAGCCCGTCGGGTCCGCCGAACAGCGGGATGATCGGAGCGCTCCACAACAGGACGCACAGATCCCTGACCATCGCCGAGCCTGTTGTGGGACGGCACTCGTGTTCCACACGGAATGGACGTTCAAGGCGATCACGTCCATTCCTCGATCCGTGCTCCTTTGTCGCCGACAGCCGCTGAGCTGAGGAGCGGGCCAAGGTGGAGTCCCCGCAGCGCAGCAAAAAGAACCGACCTTGACGCCCTGATCGGCCCTGATCTCTGATCCACGATTGCTGGCGAGGGATGGCTTTGCGGTGCGCACGTTGAGCGTCGTCCAATCGTCATCGGGAGCGTCTGCCAACACCTGTTGACTTGGCTCCCCGACACCTTCCTGAACCCCACCCAGCAGCAGCCAGTCAAGAAACCGACGGCGTGAGCCTTCGTCGGCTGGCCGGACGCACGAGGCATCGATCGTGCCTGCGTCCCGAGATGCTGCCGGACCAAGCCGCAGCCGGTGACAGTACTCGGGTGGACGAGGCCCCGTGACCGGGACCACGACGTCTGGGTCGGATCGACACCTGCCTGTTTGACCTGGTGCGATGACCTCTGTGGCAGGGTGCTGCCACACGTCACGGCCACGCCTGAGGGCCAGGTTCAGAACCAGTGCGATACAGGGCGGGTTATGTTCAGCAGAGCGTAACCCGCCTTCCGGCGCGGATCGTCCCCACGTTCTGCGATGGATTCATCGGGTGGCGCATCCGATTTGACCGGCGCGGGGGTAACCCTTCTCGACACCGCCCGCCGGATCGAGGAGATCTTTATGAGGCGCTTTACGGCCGCCACCGCCGCCGTATCGATTGCCGTCGCCGCGTCACTGCTGGGAGCCTCGTCCGCTGCGGCTGCCGACACCGCGGAAGTGTATGTGGTGCACGGGGTTCCAGGTCTGACCGTGGATGTGTATGTCGATGGGGCGCTGGCCCTGGACGATTTCGCGGCCGAGACCGTCGCCGGCCCCCTGGATCTGCCAGCGGGGAGCCACGCCGTCGCGATCACCGCGGCCGACGCCGCCGACGCGGCCAGTCCGGTCCTTGCCGCGTCTGCGGATCTGGCTGCGGGCAACAGCTATTCGCTGGTGGCCCACCTGTCGGCCGACGGAAATCCCACGCTGACACCGTATCCGAACAACATTTCTACGGTGCCGGCCGGCCAGGCCCGGCTGGTGGTCCGGCACGATGCGGCGGCACCCGCCGTGGACGTCCGGGCCGGCGGCGCCGTGGTACTGGCGGACGTCACCAACCCGAACCAGGGCGGGCTGACCGTGCCCGCCGGCACGGTGAGCGCCGACGTTGTCCTGGCCGGCACCTCGACGGTGGCCATCGGCCCGGCCGAGGTGAATCTCGCCGAGGGTTCGGCGACGTTCGTGCACGCGGTCGGCAGCGCCGACACCGGAGCGCTGACGCTGGTCTCCTTCGTCATCCCCGACCTGCATTCCGCGCCCGGCGGCGTGCCGGCCGGCACCGGCCCGGCCGATGATCCCGCCGTCACCGTGGTTGTCGTGGCCCTGCTCGTGGCCGGCCTGGTGCTGGTCGCGGTCGGTGGGCGGCGACTTGTCGCAAGCCGGTCCCGCTGACCGCTCGCGCCGCCCCGCCGGCCGCGTCCGGGGCCCTGCCCCCTCGTCCCGGACCGCCGCGGCCACCGCACTCCCGCCGCCGGGCGGCCACCAGCCTGGCGGCGGGAGCCCTGCTGCTGGCCGCGGCCACCCTGCTGTGGTGGGTCGACCGGCCCGAACCGGCGGGGCAGACGGTGAGTTCGGTCGGTGCCTCGGGGGCGCTCGAACTCACCGCACCGTCCGCGGCGACTGCCCCATCCAGTGCCGGGACCGGCTCGCCCGTTCCCTCGGCGGCGGCCGCGTCACCGTCGCCGCCGGCGCCGTCCCCACCCCCATCACCACCCGCAGCGGACCCGGCGCCGAGTGCGCCGGCCTCACCGGCGCGGGTGCGGATGTCGGATCTGGGCATCGACGCGCCGATCATCGCGGCGGGGGTCGCCGCGGACGGCAGGGTGCAGGTGCCGCCGGACGTCGGGACCGTCGGCTGGTACCGATTCGGCCCCGCGCCGGGAGCGACCGGGTCGGCCGTCTTGGTCGGGCACGTCGACGACCAATCGCAGGGCGCCGGGGTGCTCGCCCGGATCGGCGATCTGGAGCCCGGCGACCTCATCGACGTCGTCGGGGACGACGGCAAGACCAGGCGGTTCAGCGTGGTGGCCCGAGAGCAGTGGCCCAAGGAACAGACCCCGATGGCGCGGCTGTTCGACCGAGGCGGTCAACCGCGGCTGGTCCTGATCACCTGCGGTGGGCATTTCGATGAGGAACGGCTGGAATATGACGACAACATCGCGGTCACCGCGCACCGATCGGGTGATGACCTACTCTCGGGGGCGTGCCGGAGCCCACCTCATCGTCCGGGGCTCCGTGGCCCGGGGCCGATGAGCGCTGGGTGGAGCGATTCCGGGCCGGGGACGAGCGGGCCCTGCGGGAGGCCTACGACCGCTACGGCGGCATGGTGCTGCGAATCGGACTGCTGCGGTTGGGCAACCAGCACGACGCCGAGGACATGGTCCAGATGGTGTTCGTGCGGGCGTGGAAGGGGCGGGCGGGCTTCGACCCGACGAGAGGCTCGCTGGGCGCGTGGCTGCTGGGCATCACCCGCCGGCTCATCGCCGACCGATACGCCGCGCTCGACCGGGACAGGAAGGTCGTGGCCGCCGCCGAGAAGATCGCGCCGGCCCAAAGCGTATCCGGCCCAGCCGACCGGGTCGTGGACCGGATCATTGTCGGGAACGAGCTTGACCTGCTACCCGAGCAGCAACGTCGGGTGGTCATGCTCGCCTTCTATGGCGAACTGAGCCATTCGCAGATCGCCGCGAAGACCGGATTGCCGATCGGTACGGTCAAGAGCCACATCCGGCGGGCCCTCATCCAGCTGCGCAAGCGTTGGGAGGTGGACAGTGCCACATCCTGACGTGCCACATCCTGACGCGACATATCCTGACGCCGACGACCTCGCACTGGTCGCGTTGGGCGAAACCCTCGACGCCGACATGCAGCGCCACATCGCCGGCTGCTCGGACTGCACCGAACAGATCGAGACCTTTCGGAGCACCATCGATCTGGCCGGACTGTCGGACTACGGGCGGGCCGCCCCGGCGCCCGGCGAACATGTCTGGGACGCGATCGCCGATGAGCTCGGCTTCGCCCGGCTCGACCGGACCGCCGAGGACGAACCGGCCGCCGCCTCCGACGAACCGGCTCCGTCGATCCCACTGCCCACTGCACCACCCACCCCGCCACCGACCCGGTTGCCGACCGCCGGCCCCGGTGGCCGGTGGCAGCGGTGGGCGGCGCCGATCGCCGCAGCCGTGGTCGGCGTGGCGTTGGGCGCGGGCGGGTTGATCCTTGTGCAGAACCGCGGGGACGCCGTCACGGTGGAGGCCACCGCGCCGCTGGACCCGGTGGCGGGTGGCCCGCTGCCGCCCACCGAGGGCCGGCTCGGCACCGCCGAG
>JBIOVW010000625.1:0-8116 GCA_044867945.1 Nakamurella sp.
CAGCTCCCTGGTCTGTACGACCCAGTACGCGATGAAGTCCAGGAGAACCACGATCTCCAGGTAGAAGATCAGAAAGTCCCACCCGACCGCGACCCAAACCAGCCCGGCAACGATCAAGAGCCCGGGAAAGAGAACGAGGATGAGGACCCGGTACCACGCCCTGTAGAACCCTGAGCGGCCTGTGTCCTTGACTCGGACCCTCCGCAGGATCAGCACCATGACGCCGATGACCCCGAGCACCATGGCAAGGGAGGCGATGCCATGGGTCCAGGCAATGAACTGCTCGCGCCATCTCAGGAAGAGCGCGCATTCGCCCACCAACACGACGCCGCAGACGACCGTGATCCAAGCCGTCCAGATCCGCTCCTTCCGATTGTCGATCCGGCCGACGAGAAGGTGTAGTCCGAGCTTCTGGTTCGAACGCAACCGGCTGCACAGTACGGCCACCAGGACGATGGACGTCACGATCATCAATGCCCAATAATTGTTCGCCACCGCAGACGCGATATCCTCGTCGCCTGACTTTGGTACGACATGTTCGTCGGCCAGGCTGATCCACGGGAAATGCGAGCCTACATCTTGTGCGCCACAACGCTTCTTCTCCAGCGTCGGCACCAATGCAACGAGGAACGCCATCAGGCCGGAGAAGTTCAGTAGTGTGTCCTCCCGGGGGGTACGGCCCTGGTAGGCGATCAGCGCCGCACCCAACGCGAACAAGGAACCGACAAAGACGATGCGCACCGGGGTGTGGTAGTACGCGCTGACCGAAACCAGCAGGCAGCCGCTGCCCACCGTCTGCCAGATGACCGAGACCATGAGCACGCCGAGCAGAGCAATGACCGACCACCGCAGAAAGTTGTACGTCCTCGCGAGTGTTTCGGCCATGCTTCCCCCATGTGTCCGAGATTCGGCTTCCAGAAATCGGATATGGCAGGGAACGAAACAGATACACTGATCTGCCCCGAATCGGCGACAGGCTTCGACGCCGCACCCTTCGGCGGCCGACGGCCGGGATGGCCGGACGGCCCGCGGTATGTGATCATCCGACTGTGGACGCCGATGACATCCGCCGGGCCTACCTGGACTTCATGGTCGAGCGGGGGCACGTCGTCGTTCCCCGTGCCCCCCTGATCCCGCGGGACGACCCCACGACCCTGTTCACCGGCAGCGGGATGCAGCCGCTGCTGCCGTACCTGCTCGGTGCGGATCATCCGGCCGGTCGGCGGCTGACCGACAGCCAGACCTGCCTGCGCGCGCAGGACATCGAGGAGGTCGGCGACAACCGGCACACCACCTTCTTCGAGATGCTCGGCAACTGGAGCCTGGGCGACTACTTCAAGGCAGAGCAGCTCCCGCAGCTCTGGGAGTTCCTCACCGAGAGGGTCGGCCTGGAGCCGGAGCGGATCTTCGTCACCTGCTTCGCCGGCGACGAGGCGCACGGCATCGGCAAGGACACCGAATCGGCAGACATCTGGGCGGAGCTGTTCACCGCGGCAGGCATCTCGAGCGATCAGGTCGTCCTGGGCACCGAGGAGCGCGGCGGCCAGGTCGGCTCGCAGGGCGCCCGGATCTGCTTCTACGGCAAGAAGAACTGGTGGTGCCGCGGCGGCAGCGCGGAGAACATGCCGGTCGGCGAGCCTGGCGGTCCGGACTCGGAGGTGTTCTACCTCTACCCGCAGATCGAGCACGACCCCGCGTACGGCGCACACTGTCATCCGAATTGCGACTGCGGCCGCTACATCGAGCTGGGCAATTCGGTGTTCATGGAATACAAGCGGACCGAGACCGGCTTCGAGCCCCTCCCCCGCCGCAACGTGGATTACGGCGGCGGCCTCGCTCGCATCGCCGCCGCGGCCATGGACAGCCCGGACGTGTACCGGATCGGCCTGCTCCGGCCGGTCGTCGAGAAGCTGCAGGAGCTGTCCGGCCGTTCCTACGACACCGACACGGTGGCCATGCGGGTGATCGCCGACCACCTGCGCGGCGCGACGTTCCTGGCCGTCGACGGAGTCCGCCCCAGCAACAAGGAACAGGGCTACGTGATGCGCCGGCTGATCCGCCGAGCCGTCCGATACGCCTTCGACCTTGGCCTGCAGCAGAACTTCTTCGCGCAGATCATCCCCACCGTGTCCGGCATGTACACGGACGACTACCCCGAGGTGGCCCAGCGCGCCGAGACCGTCGTCGCCGTGCTCGTGAAGGAGGAGAAGGCGTTCCGCCGGACCCTCAACAAGGGCATCCGGCAGCTGAAGGGCTACCGGAGCGGGATCGGCGGCGCCGAGCTCTTCGTCCTTTACGACACCTTCGGTTTTCCGGTCGAACTGTCCACCGAGGAGGCCCGCCGACAGGGCATCACGCTGAGCGAAGGCTGGCGGGCCGAGTTCGACGAGCACATGGCCGAGCAGCGGGCCCGGTCGCAGGCGGCGACCAGGGCGAAGGTGGACTGACGGGCCGGGTCACCCCGCCCCTCGACATGCCGAGCTTGCCTACCTACCTATCAGGCAGGGACCTCGGCTGGTCCCTGTTCGTCCGAGCTTCGGTCGGGGGTTCGGGTCAGATTTTCTCCGGTGGCCGGGTCGAAGACATGCATGCGCTGCGCGTGGAACCACAGCTGCGCCTGGGTGCCGCCGCGGATACGGCTGGCGGGGTCCAGGGTGACGATGAGTTGGGTGCGCATATGCTCGCTGTCCAACTCGCGTTCCAGCTCGCGCAGCTGCGCAGCGATCTCTTCCGGCGCCTCGTACGGCACGTATGCGAACAGCTCGTTGCCCAGCCACTCGGTGACGTCCACGTCCGCGCTGAATGTCAGTCCTGCCTCCTGCTGGTCGGGCGCGACCATCTCCGCGTCCTCGAAATACTCGGGGCGGATGCCCAACAGCACCAGTTCTCTCTCTCCGACCCGCTCGAGCCGCTCACTGATCACCGGCACCGACCCGAACGGAGTCTCGATTCGGCCGCCGCGGATGCTGGCGGGCACGAAGTTCATCGGCGGGGACCCGATGAACCCGGCAACGAACAGGTTCGCCGGCTCGTCGTAGAGGTCGTGCGGGGACCCGACCTGCTGCAGTTCTCCCTTCCGGAGAACGGCGATGCGGTCGCCGAGGGTCATGGCCTCGGTCTGGTCGTGCGTGACGTAGACCGTCGTGGTGCCGAGCCGCTTCTGCATTCGGGAGATCTCGGTGCGCATCTGCCCGCGCAGCTTGGCGTCCAGGTTGGACAGGGGTTCGTCGAACAGGAAGGCGTCCGCCTTGCGAACGATCGCACGCCCCATCGCGACCCGCTGGCGTTGTCCGCCGGACAGGTTGGCGGGCTTGCGCTGAAGGTGTTCGGTGAGTTCGAGCGTCGCGGCCGCCTCGTTGACCCGCTCCCGCACCTCACTCTCCGGAGCCTTCCTCAGCCGCAGCGGGAAGGCGATGTTCTCGAACACCGAAAGGTGGGGGTAGAGCGCGTAGTTCTGGAAGACCATCGACAGGTTTCGGTCGCGCGGCGCCTCGTCGTTCACTCGCTTCCCGCCGATGATCATGTCGCCGGAGGTGATGTCCTCCAAGCCGACGATCATGCGGAGCAGAGTTGACTTACCGCATCCGGACGGGCCGACGAGGATGACGAACTCGCCGTCGGCGACGTCGAGGCTGACGTCCTTGACGGCCTGAAACCCGTCGCTGTAGGTCTTGACGATGTTCTTCATGGTGATGGCGGCCATGACGATTGTTGCCCTCCTCGAACTCAGCCCTTGACGGCACCGGCCGTCAGCCCTGCCACAATGCGTCGCTGGAACAGCAGGACCAGGATCACAACCGGAATCGTGACGACCACCGAGGCGGCCATGATGGCGGTGATCGGCGACTGGAACTGGCTGGCCCCGGTGAAGAACGACAGCGCGGCCGGAACGGTGCGCGCGGCGTCCGTCGACGTCAGCGAGATCGCCAGCAGGAACTCGTTCCAGCAGAAGAAGAACGTCAGGATCGCGGTGGTGAACACCCCGGGTGCGGCCAGCGGCACGATCACCTTGCGGAAGGCCTGCCAAGCGGTGGCCCCGTCGACCTGCGCAGCCTGCTCCATCTCCCAGGGAATCTGGCGGAAGAACGCGGACATCGTCCAGATCGACAGCGGCAGCGCGAACGTCAGGTACGGGATGATCAGTCCGATCCACGTGTCGTAGATCCCCAGGTTGCGCCACATGTTGAACAGCGGCCCGACCAGCGCGGCCTGCGGGAACATGGCGATCCCCAATGCCATCGACAGCAGGAGCTTCTTGCCGGGGAAGTCCAGCCTGGCGATCGCATAGGCGGCGAACATCGCCACCACCACCGCCAACGACGTTGCGATCAGCGCGATGCCGACCGAATTGCGCAGCGCGGAGGTGAACAGCGTGTCGGAGAACACCGTGTCGTAGTTGGTCCACACCCACTCCTTCGGGAAGAAGGTGGGTGACTCACTGCGGAAGGTGTTCGGGTCCTTGAAGGAGAGCGACACCATCCAAAGCAGCGGGAACAGAGCCCAGAGCAAGATGATGATGCCCCATACGGTCCACCAGCGGCCCGCTCGCTGTCCGCCCATCACCGATCACCCCGCACTTGGGAGAGGTCTGTCTTGAAACCCTTGATGAATATGAATGCGATGAGTACCACGCTGAAGAACAGCAGGACCGAAATGGCCGAGCCCGAGCCGAGGTTGACCAGGGTCACATTCTGTCGGTAGGCCAGGAACGATAGCGTCTCGGTCTGGTTGGCCCCGGCGGTCATGATGAACGGGTTGTCGAAAATCCGCCAGGCGTCCAGGGTTCGGAACAGCAGCGCGACCATGATGGCCGCCTTCATGTTCGGCAGCGTCACCCTCTTCAGCCGTTGCCAGGCGGTGGCACCGTCGACCATCGCAGCCTCTTGCAGTTCTCCGGGCACCTGCACGAGGCCGGCAAGCAGCAGGAGCGAGATGAACGGCGTGGTCTTCCAGATCTCCGACAAGGTGATCACGAACAGCGACGACCAGCGCTCCCCGAACCAGTTGAAATCGCCGAGCGCGAACCATTGGTTGATGAACCCCGAGTCGAGCTGGAACGCGTAACGCCAGATGTAGGCAGAAACCACGGTGATGATGCCGTACGGGATCAGGATCCCGGTACGAACCACACCCCGGCCGAAGGCCACCTTGTACATCACCATCGCGAACGCGAAGCCCAGCACCAGCTCGACGGCGACGCTGACCACGGTGATGATCGCCGTCGTGCTGAAAACGGTCCACCACAGCGGGTCGGTCAGCACCGTGGCGTAGTTCTGCAGGCCGACGAATTCCTGCCCGGCCGGATCGGTCAGCCGGTAGCTGTACAGCGACAGGACGACCGCATAGACCAGCGGGTAAGCGGTCACGAACACCATGACGAGGAACGAGGGCGCGGCCAGGCTCAACCCGAGCCGTCGCTCGTGCCGGGTGCGCTGCGACATCCCGGCAGCGGGCGGCGGAGCCGGCGCTTCGACGCGCTGTTTGCTGAGGGTCACGCGGTGCTCCTCTCTGCGCGGACCTTCGGTGGCATCACAAGAGCCGGTTGCCCTGCAACACGTCGGACATGAAGGTCGCGGTCTCCTCCGGTGTCTGGGGCGCGTACACGTCCGTCGCCGGGTGCCAGACGATCTGCACGGAAGTCGACACGTCGTTGTAGTAGGGCGTGATCGGCCGTGGCCCGGCCGTGCTGATCGACGACCGGATCAGGTCGGCCATCGGGAACGCCTCCCGCACCTTCGGGTCGTCGTAGGCGGCGCCCTTGGCGGCCGGGTTGCCCGAGTCCAGCATGTATTCGATGTTGGACTGCAACGAGGTGACGCACTGGACCAAGGCAAGCGCCTGCTGCGGATGCGTGGTGTAGGCCCCGATCCCCAGGTTGATCCCGCCGAGCGGCGGCTTGCTCTCGGTCCCGGCCTGCACGCCCGGGTACCGGGCCCAGCCGATGTCGTCGACCACGGACTGGTCGATCGCGCCGCTCGCGACGTCGCCCTTGGCGGCCCCGTACACGTACGGCCAGTTGACCATGAACCCGCCGTTGGCACCCTGGAAGGCCGAGCGAGATTCCTCCTCGCCCGCGGTGGACATGGCCGGCGGCGCGGCCGGGGAGCGAGCCAGGTCGCCGACGATGGTGGCCGCCTGGTTCCCGGCAGGTGAGTTGATTTCCGGTGTGGCGTCCTTGCCGGCCTCGACGTTACCGAGGATCTGCCCGCCGGCGGACACCACCAGCGCGTTGATCCAGACCATGTACCCCTCATACCGGTTGGCCTGCACCCCGATGATCTTCTGCTGGCTCTCCGCCGCGTCGGTCATCTCCGTCCAGGTGAAGTCCGCGGCGGTCGGGTCGACGCCGGCCGCCTGGGCGACCGACTTGCGGTACCACAACAGTTGGGTGTTCGCCCAGAACGGCGCGGCGACCAGCTTGTCGTCCCAGTACGCCGTCAGCAGTGGCGCGGCCAGCACGCCTTCCGTGAAGGTGGCCTCGTCGGACTGGTCGAACGGCCGCAGGAACCCCGCGTTCGCGAATTCGGCGATGAACGGCGGATCCAGGCTCATCACATCGATCGAGGGATCCTCGGCCGCGAGCCGCCGCACCAGCTGCTCGCGCTGACTGGACGCGTCGTTCGGCAGCACCTGGATATCGACGTCGTACGCCCCGTTCGACGCCTGAGCGCACTTCTCGGCAAGCCGGGACTGGCCACCGTTATCGGGGTTGATGTACCAGTTCAGCGTAGCGATGCCGCTGTCGTCCGTGCTGGCGCACCCGCTGAGCACCGAGGACACGAGCGCGAGAATCGCGACGGCGGCAGCCGGTCCATGCCGCCTCGCCGACCGCCTGGGCCGCCAGTGGACAATGCCCGAACAAGTACTCACGACGCGCCTCCACCCTAAAGCGATCCGCCGTCCGTCCCATCCTCCGCCCGAAGCCGATGCTCCGCCAGGCGAAATGCAACTTTTCGACGGGTGATCCAGAACGGGTCCAATCTGTGCAGCTGCCTCGCCACCCTCGGGGACGGAGGGCAGGTTCGCTCGGGTCGATCACTTCCTGGTCCGGGCGGGCCTGGCGGACGGACCACATCGGCGTCAGAGTGCACGAGGGGCCCGCGCCTTCAGCTTCCAGATCGCTGAGGGGCGCAGACGAAAGCCACCGGGCTGGTCCTGTCGGATTGCCACTGACTGCGATGCCTCCGGGTTCGTACCGGTGCGGATCGTCGATGCCGGTGGCGAGGGGACGGTGTTCCATGCAGGACGGCCTGGGCCGGGAGCTGACGGTGCCGTGGCGGCCCAGGTGGCGGCCCAGTGCGAAGTCCCTTCCGGACGGCCTGCCGCCGACGTCCCCGATCGCGCGGAAGCGGGTTGGTACCGTCTCTCGCGTTGAGAGCCACAGGAGGTTCGATGATGCCGGCAAGACCCGTTCAACGTGCTGTCCGGCCTCGGCTGATCGGTCTGGTCGTCATCGTCATGAGCGTCGCGCTCTTGGCCGTGGCATGCAGCAACAACGACCAGACGGGGGAACAATCACCGCCGACCTCCGTGTCCGAGGATCCGGTTTCCGCCGCGCAGGCCCGGGTGAGCGACGCCGAGAACGGGGTGAGTGGCGCACAGAGCACACTCGCGTCCGCTCACCAGAACTTCTGCGTTGCTGCCAAGGGCTACGTCGAGATTCTCGACCGCTACGGGCGGGTGTTCACCGATCGCAGTGCAACAGTCGGCGATGTCCAGACCTTCGGTGCGGACCTCGTCGAGCCCCGCGACGAGGTCGTCGCCACGGCCGGCACCGTCGAGACCGCGAAGGACGATCTCGCCGCCGCACAGCAGGAACTTGCCGATGCGCAAGCGGCGCTGGCGGCCGCCCTCGCCACCGCGTCGAGCGTTCCCGTCAGCCCGACAACTCAGGCCCCGACCACGACCACCTCCCTCGTTCCCGCGGCCACGATCGAACGCGTCCAATTGGCCGAGGAGGACCTCGCCCGCACGGCACGGGGAATCAGCGCCGACACCGCGCTCGTCGACGCGGGCGCGGCCTACAACTCGGCCGCGCTCGCACTCGAGATCGCATGGCTGAACCTGCTCGACGACGCCGAATGCCTGTCCGAACAACGGCAATCAGATGCCGTCG
>JBIOVW010000626.1:0-7093 GCA_044867945.1 Nakamurella sp.
CCGTCGACTGGCTCGGCAACGCCTGGGGCGGCCATGTGGGCATCCTGTTCGCCCGGGACCACCCCGACCGGTGCCGCAGCCTGGTCGCGATCGGCACACCGGTCCAGGCGCTGGCGGGCGCCGAACGTCGGCAGATCCGGCTGCTCGCCGCGGTCTACCGGGTCGCCGGTTCCCGCCCGCTGGTCAAGTCGCTCGTCGACGCCCTGATCGGGCCGCGGGCGAGGACGGACGATCCGGACGGCTTCGCGATCGTCGCCGACGCGTTCCGTCGAGCCGACCGGCGGGGCATGCACGACGCCACCCAGTGGTTCAGCATCCGCCGCCAGGACCTCACACCCGTCCTGGACCGGCTCGGCACACCCACCCTGCTGGCAACCGATCGCAACAATCCGATGTGGACCGTGGAAGATGCCCGTGCCGCGGCCGGCCGCCTGCACCGCGGCGGGTTGGTCATCCTGCCCGGCGCCGGCCACATCGGACCGCTCCTGCAGGCCCCGTCCACCGTGGTCGAGGTCGTCACCGGGTTCTGGCGGGACCCGGACGGGACGCTCACCAACATGCGCGGCACAGCATCCGGTGTGACCTGAGGGGTCGGCGAGCTGGACCCCAGAGGCCGCAGACTTCGATGCCCGCCGCTGACACCCCAAATCCGGACCTCGACAGTGTTTGCAGCACTGGAATTGTCGTGGCTGGGCCTGGTCATCCACAACCTGGCCGATCTCGGCGCTCAGGCGCTGCCCGGCCCAGAAACACTCGGACCGACCGTTGTCTACCTGCTGCTGGCGGCCGCTTGGATGACACCGGCGCGACGCACGATCGCCTGGCTGATGCTGGTCTTGGGTTCGCTTCACCTGATCGGCGGGGGGCTGCTCAGCGTGCTGCCGATACCGCTCTGGCCGTTCCAGCCCGAGCAGTCCATTGCGCACTACTTCTTCCACGTGTGCTACGCCGCGTTGCAGGTGCCACTGGTCGTCGCGCTCACGCTCCACCTCCGGCGAAGTGGAACCCGACCCGGACGGCCGGGTCAGCCGCGGTAGGCGGCGACCTCGATCATGAACCGGGCATTCTCGCCGGGCCGGCCGAACGCCGGCGATTCGATGGCCGACCGGGCGGGCCGGTGGCCGCCGAACCGCTCCTTCCACACCCGGTTGAAGGTCGGCCGGTCATCCTGCAGGTTGCGCATGACGATGCCGACCCGTACCACGTGCTCGAGCTCGGCGTCGGCGGCGGCGAGGATCGCGATCAGGTTGTCGAAGACCTGGTTCGCCTCGGCCTCGGCATCCTGCGGGATGGCGTGATCGGACGGCCGGGCACCGAAGAGCGCCGACACGTGGATCCAGCCGCCGGCCTCGACGGCCTGCGGCACCGGCCCGGTGTGGGAGGGGGCCTCGTCGGTGTGGATGACGCGCACGGACGGATCAGTCGGCAGCGGGTTCGACGTCACCGGAAACCGGGCCCCAGGTGATCACCAGCTCCTGCCGCGCCCCGAATCGCACCAGATGCCGGGCCAGCACGTCCTGCACCCTGGCCAGCGACTCCGCGTCGGCCGCGGTGGCCCGCAGCTCCAGGACCGAGGTACCGGGCAGGACAACGCCGGCGCCGTAGGCGAAGACCAATCGTCCCGCCGGGTCCGGCCGGTCGGGCAGCGGCTCCACACCGACCTTTCGACCGAGGTGCGACAGCAGCTGCTTGGCGTACCGCTCAGGGGTCGGTGTACTCACCGTGGCGATCGACACCAGCATGGACATACCTCCCGGTCGTCAGGCCCCGTAGACCTCGATGGCACCCAGCCCGTCGAACTCGAAGGTCACGCTACCGCCGCGGACCAGCGGCACGGGCGCCGTCACCCCGCCGGAGAAGATCAACTGGCCGGCCTTGAGCGTCTCACCCTCGGCGGCCAGCCGATTCGCCAGCCAGGCAACCGACGCGGCCGGGTGACCCATCACCGCGGCACCCGCCGCGGTCATGGTGACCTCGCCGTCCACCCGGACCACGCAGCCGATCAGGTGCAGCTCCAGGTCCTCCGGCCGCCGGGCGACCGGGCCCAGGTAGAACGCGCCGGCGCTGGCGTTGTCGGCGACCACGTCGGTCAGGGTGAATTTGAAACCCTGATACCGGGAATCGAGCACGTCGACCGCGCCGTACACCAGCTCGGTGGCCGCGAGCACGGACGTGACGGTGGCCGGGCCCTCGAGATCCCGGCCGAGCAGAAAGGCGATCTCCGACTCGACGCGCGGGTGGATGAATCGATCGAACGGGATCGGATCGCCGTAGGTGGACAGCATCGAACTGGTCACCCGCCCGTACAGCGGGCTGTCGACGCCCATCGCCCGCTGCTTGTTGCGGCTGGTCAAGCCGAGCTTGTAGCCGACCAGCCGCTCCCCGGCATCGAGCTTGGACTGCACGAACGCACGTTGTGCCGCATACGCGGTGGCCAGGTCGATGTCCGGGTGGGCGTCGCTGAACTGGGCGACCTCGGTGCGGTCCCGCTCACCGGCGATCAGGACGGCGGCCATCTCCTCCGGGGAGGGGGCCGTCACGTTTCGTCGGCGCGCTTGGAGAACCGGACGGTGACCGGCCCCAGGTGGGCGAAGTCCGCGCGGAACACGTCACCGGACTGCACCGCGACCATCTTGTGCACCGCACCGGGCAGCACGATGTCGCCGGCCTTGAGCCCGGAGCCCAGACTGCCCAGCTTGTTGGCCAGCCAGGCCACGCAGCGGGCCGGGTTGCCAAGCGCTGCGGCGCCGGCCCCGGTGTCGATGACTTCCCCGTGCCTGGAGACGACCACGCCGAGGGTGCGCAGGTCCAGGTCGTTGACCGGGAGCATCCGGCCGCCGACCACCAGCAGGCCGGAGGAGGCGTTGTCGGCGACGGTGTCCACCAGCTTGATCTTCCAGTCGGCCACCCGGCTGTCCACGATCTCCACCGCGGGCAGGGCGCCGGCGATGGCGATGAGCGCCCCGGCGGTGGTGACGCCCGGCCCGGCCAGGTCGCGCTCCATGACGAAGGCGAGCTCCGCCTCGATCCGGGGCTGCACCAGGCTGTCCAGGTCGATCGGGTCGCCGTCCTCGACGAACATGGCGTCGGTGAGCACGCCGAAGTCCGGCTCGTTGACCCCCAGGAGCTGCTGCATCGGCGCGGAGGTCAGCCCGACCTTGCGGCCGATGGCCTTCTCACCGGCCGCGAGCCGCCGGTCGATGTTGATGGACTGGATCGCGTAGGCATCCTCGACCACGAGTTCGGGATAACGATCGGTCAGCGGGGAGATGGGCTTGGCCGTACGGTCGGCCTCCCAGAGCTCGTCGGCCAGCTGCTGGTGCAGGGAGTCGGCAGTCACCCCAGCAGGTTCGTGCCTGCGCTCGGGTCGGTGCAACCGGTCCCGAGAGCACTTCCGGGCAGTGGAACCGATCCGCCGACCGGGTCGGCGTATCTATCCGAGGCACGGAGTCACGGCCGATTCACCCGTGCGTCGCAGGCAGCTCGGCGAGCCGGCCCGCGAGTTGCCGCCGGGATTTCACGCCGAGCTTGGCGAAGGCGTTGCGCAGGTGATACTCGACCGTCTTGATGCTGACCACCAGCTCCGCGGCGACTTCGCGGTTGGACAGACCTTTGGCGGCGAGTCGGGCCACCACCAGTTCCTGTGACGTCAGCCCGAACCGCAGGCGGCCCAGATGCTCGCCGACCGCCAGGCCGGCGGCGGCGAGTTCGGCGTCACACCGACCGGCGTACGGCGCCGCGCCCAACCCGGCGAAGATGCCGCGGGCCGACCGCAACAGCTCGACCGCCCGGCGCCGGTGTCCCGCTCGCCGCAACACCTGACCGGCCGCGAGTTCGATACGAGCCCGCTCGAACGGCGCGCCGACCGAGCCGATCAGCGCCAGCGCCCGGTCGAAGGCTGCCTCGGCGGTGTCCAACCGGCCGGCGGCGGCCTCGATCCACCCCCGCGACCTGGCCACCCTGGCCTGCGCGGTCGCCCGCCCCCGAACCGCCGCCAGCTGTTCGTGCCTCTTCAGGAACTCGTCCGCCTCGGTCACCCGGCCCAGGTCCACCAGCGCGTCGGCGTACAGGTCCGGCCACGGCCAGAAGCCCGGTTCGTCCGCCGCGTCCCGGTCTGGGAACAGGCGTACCGGGTCGAGCGCGGCGAGGACGTCCTCGGGTCGTCCGCGGGCCTCGCCGACCCGGGCCCTGGCCATGCCGAGGGCGACGACTGACCGCTCGTAGTGCACCTGACTGCGGGGCAGCAGACGCAGGTACTGCTCGGCGGCCGCCCAGTCCCCGCGGGAGGCCGGGACCAGCACGGCGATGGCGACCACCGCCGAGCGCAGGAAGCCGAAGTCGGATTCCAGGTTGATCGCCAACGCCCGATCCGCGTTGACCTGGGCGTCGTCCCACTCCCCCGCCATCCACTGGGACCTGGCCAGGAACCCGTAGCTGAAGGCGGCCGTGTTCAGGATGCCGAGTCGGGATGCGGTCGCCGCGACCGATCGCAGGACCGCGACCGCCGAGTCGAACTCGTCGTCGATCAGGTGCAGCGCACCCTGCGCCGACCGGGGGTTCAACCATAGGTGCGGGGCTTCGTCCGGCTCCCGGCCGCTCGGCCGGGCGGCCGCCTGCGCCTCGCCGACCCGCCCCGCGTATCCCAATCCGTGAACCAGATAGGTCACCGCCACCACATGGATCGACGTGTCGGGTTCCTGGGGAGCGTCACCATGACCGACCGCCGCCAGCGCGCGTTCACACCAGGCCACCGTGCCGGCGGCGTCCAGGTGTCCGTACCGGTCGATCGCCTGCATCAGCGCCACCGCCGCCGTGATCTCGGGATCGCAGGTGGGACCGGCACTCTCGCACGCCGACCACGCCCGGTCGAGCAATCGCCCGGCCCGCTCCGGCTCCTCGGCCCCCATCGCGAGCGAACCGAGCACCAGGTCTCGCAGCGGGCCCTGCGGGTAGGTGGCGACCTCGTCGGTGAAGTCCCCCGCCGCGGCGGCATCCCCGCGCAGCATCGTCCAGACCAGCGCCCACAGCACCCGGCGACGAGCCTCGCTGGGGTCCCGGCTGAGCCGGCTGGCCGACACCAGGTGCGCGGCGGCGCTCTTCCAGTCCAGCCGGCGCTGCGCGCGCTCGGCGTACACGGTCAGGTCGGCGGCGAGCTCGTCGTCCGGTCCGGTGGCCGCGGCCACCCGGTGCCGCAGCGCCGCTGCTTCGTCCGAGGTCAGCCGCGCGGCTGCGGTGTGCAGCGCATGGCAGCGGGCCGGGCCGATCGCGTCGTACACCGCGCTGCGCACCAACGGATGGGTGAACTCGAGCGACCACGGTGCCCGTTGCGTCTTCACCCGGACCAGGTCATGAGCGGTCGCGTCATCGATCGCCGCCACCGGCTCGATGGGGGTGAGGGCATCGACCGACCGGGCGATCGACACCGCGTCGGCGACAGAAGCGTGCTGACCCAGCACCGCGACCGCGTCGACCAGGCGACGGGTGTCCGGCCGGCAGGCGTCGTACCGCTGGCGGACCACGGTCCGGAAGGATCGCGGCGGCGGCAGCGGCGCTTCGTCCCGGCGTTGGCCGGCCCAATCGGCGACCGGGAACTCCTCCAGCAACGCCCTCGCGTACAGCGGATTCCCGTCGGTGCCGCGGCGCAGCCGCCGGGCCGCGCCCGCTGGGAGACCGTCGACGCCGATGGTTGCGGCCAGATCGCGCAATTCCTGCTCGTCGAGCCCGGACAGCCGGATCACCGTGCCCAGGTGACCGGTGATCAGCTTGGACAGGCTTTCCGGCAGCCCGTCGGCGTCCTGCTCCCGCGCCGTGAACACCGCCAGCACCCGGTCGGCCACCAGCCGACGAAGCGCAAACACCAGCGCCTGCACCGACGGTCGGTCGGCCCAGTGCGCGTCGTCGACGGCCATCACCACGGTCGAACCGGCCATCGAATCGAGGAACTCCAGCCATCCGGCACCCACGGTGATCGGATCGACCAGGGGGGCCTGGCCTGCCGCACCGCGCTCGTCGAGAGCCGGAACGGCTTGCGCGGCAGCATGTCCCGCTGCCCTCGCCAGTTGCCGCAGCACCCCGTAGGCCAGCAGTTCCTCGTTCTCCTCGCCGCTGCCGCGCAGCACGACAACCTCCGACGCCCTGGCACCCTCGGCCAGGATCTCCTCGAGCAGGGCGGTCTTGCCGATCCCCGCCGGACCCTCGATCAGCACCACCCGGGGGTGACCCGACCGCGCCTGCTCCAGACAGGCGCGCAACACGCCCAGCTCGATACGACGTCCGACGAATGGGGCCATCTCTTCCTCTGGGCAGCAGTGGGCACCACGACCGGGCGCCGCAGTGGGTCGGAACCGGGCCGACCCTACGCCGGTGCGTAGGTCACCGGTCGGACCGTCGATCGACGGCGCCGACCGGTGTGGGAGCACTCAGCACGGCCGTGTGCAAATCGCGGCCGACCGGGCTGGTCAGCAGGACGTCGAACCAGTCGAGGGCGACATCGAATCCGGGCGTGGGCGTGTGCGGCGACTCCGCGAACTCGAGCTCGGCCAGGCCGGACAGGTCCGTCAGGATTCGGGACCCGATGTTGACGACCCCGACGCCGAGCCCGGCGTGGACCATCGCCGCCAGGGTCTGCGGGGCCTCGACGGTCAACCTGACCATGGCCGGCGCTCCGGGGCGGGCCGCCGCAACCGGAACCCCGTCCAGCGCGCGGGCGGCCGACGGGCAGGCGACCAGCGGGCGGTCGGCCAACCGGTCGCGCCGGATCGGCGCGCGCGATCGGGCCCACTCGTGGTCGTCGGGCACCAGCAGCTGCAGTCGCTCCCACCAAAGCACCCGCCGATGAGCCTGGGGGTGCTGCGCCTGGAAGGCGGGAGCGAGTGAGAGCACGGTTGTTTCCGGCGCCGAGCCGGTTTCCGCCGGAGCGCAGTCCCGGTCGGCGAGGGTGATCGTCGCGTCCGGGTGCCGGTGCAGAATGTCGGCGAGCACTCCCGGGAACAGGGTCGCGCCGATGCCGGGTGTCGTGTGCACCGTGATCGACTTGTCGGACAGCGCGCGCACGGCCGCGATGGCCGAGCGCGCGATCCCGACGTCGGCGATG
>JBIOVW010000627.1:0-2533 GCA_044867945.1 Nakamurella sp.
GCCTTGCGCTGCTGGAAGGTCTGGTAAGCCTGGCGGGTGCTGTCCAGTTGGGAGACCTGAGAGACCGGAACGTCCCACCAGGACTCCGACGACGGCACCGGAGCCAGCGGGTCGGTGTCGATGTGGATCACGGTGGTGCGGGTGGCGGCCCTGGCCACGTCCAGGGCCTTGAGGAACTCGATGATGCCGTTGACCCGGATGACGTCCCGCGCCCAGGGACGCGGCGTTGGCGGCCAGGTCGACCGAGAGGGTGTCGCCGTCCAGCAGGCCGGATTCGGCGTCGCGGAACCGGTAGTCGGTGCCGAAACGTTGCGATCCCAACGGTTCGTGGTGGCCAGCGCGGCCCCGGTCAGCATGTTCGCCGATCCCGGCCCGATGGACGCGGGTGCAGGCCAGCACCTGCAGCCGGTTGCGGGCCTTGGTGAACCCGGCGGCAGCGTGCACCATGCCCTGCTCGTTGCGGGCCAGGTAGTACGGCATGTTCGCTTCCTTGGTCACAGCAGCCTGCAGCATGGCCTGGCCGACGCCGGCCACATTGCCGTGGCCGAAGATGCCGAAGCAGCCGGGGATCAGGCGTGCTCGATGCCGTCGCGTTCGCTGTACTGCCGGGACAGGACGCGCACCAACGCCTGCGCCACCGTGAGCCGAATCGTTGCCATTGCCGGGTTCCTCGTCGACCTCGTGGGTGGATTACGTGTAGAGCGCGGGCTTGTCGGCCAGCGTGATGGTGACCCGCTGACCGCTGTGCAGGGCCTCGATCGCGGCGTCCGACACCACGGCGGCCGCGTAGCCGTCCCAGGAGCTGGGGCCGAACGCGCCCCCGGTGGCGATGGCATCGAGCCACTCGGCGAACTCGACGTCATAGGCGCGGGTGAACCGTTCCCGCCAGTCCTGGGTGACCCGGCCGGTGAACGATCCGCCGCGCCGCACGATGATCGGGGCGGTCTCGGCCAGGCTGACCGTGCCCTGCTCACCGACGATCTCGCCGCGGATGTCGTACCCGTAACGGATGTTCACATTGGTCTCGATCTGGATGAGCGCGCCGCTGGAGGTCTCCAGGACCGTCAGCAGTGGATCCTCGAGATCGCCGCCGAGGCTGTTGCGGCGCGGCTTGAGCACCTGGGCCGCGACGATCTCCTCGCCGAGCAGCCAGCGGGCGGTGTCGATGTCATGCACGGCGGTGTCGGTGATGGCCATCTCCCGGGTGTAGTGGCCGGGCACCTCGGGGTTGCGGTGACCGCTGTACATCATCAGCGGAGTGCCGATCTCCCCGCCGTCCACGACCTCCTTCATGGCCCGGTAGGCGGCGTCGTAGCGACGCATGTACCCGACCTGGACCAGGCGGCGGCCGAACGCGACCTCGGCCTCGATGATCCGCAGGCAGGCTTCCTGCGTGGTGGCCAGCGGCTTCTCGCAGAACACCGGCTTGCCGGCCGCGATCGCGGCCAGCACGTACTCCTCGTGGGTGGGCCCCCAGGAGCAGACCACGACCGCATCCACGGACTCGCGGGCGATCAGCTCCTGGCCGGTGGCGAAGACCTTGGCGCCGGGCACGCCGTCGGCCACCCGGGCCGCCTGCTCGGCGTTGACGTCGGTGACCGCGACTGCCGCGGCCCCGGTCACCACCTGGGTGAGCCGGCGGATGTGGTCCTGGCCGATCATGCCCACGCCGATGATGCCGACGTTGACCGTCATGTTTCGTTCTCCTCTTGAATCGGTCCTGGTTGTGGTGCCGTGGCTGGTTCGCTGATCATTTCCGCGGTTGTGCGCCCGGTATGTCCGGTTCGGCGTGGGTTTGATCAGCGAACCGGCGTGGGTGGGTCAGTCGTTCTGTGGGAAGCCGAGGTTCAGGCCGCCGTGGCTGGGGTCGAGCCAGCGGGTGGTGATGACCTTGCCGCGGGTGTAGAAGTGGAAGCCTTCGGTGCCGTGGGCGTGGGTGTCGCCGAACAGGGAGGCTTTCCAGCCGCCGAAGCTGTAGTAGCCGACGGGGACGGGGACGGGCACGTTGATGCCGACCATGCCGACCTGGACCTCGTTCTGGAACCGGCGGGCGGCACCGCATCGTTGGTGAAGATCGCCGTGCCGTTGCCGTACGGGTTGCTGTTGATCAGGTCCAGACCCTCGTCGTAGGACTCGACCCGGACCACGGACAGCACCGGCCCGAAGATCTCGTCGGTGTAGATGCTCATGTCGGTGGTGACCCTGTC
Organism: Nakamurella sp.; assembly: GCA_044867945.1. Lineage (GTDB taxonomy): Bacteria > Actinomycetota > Actinomycetes > Mycobacteriales > Nakamurellaceae > Nakamurella. The sequence goes on from JBIOVW010000627.1 coordinate 2,208, forward strand.
GAACAGGGTCGGGCCCAGCCAGAAGCCGTCCTTCGCCCCGTCGAAGTGTTGGTCGGGGTTGCTGACCCGGCCGTCCACGACGATCTCGGCGCCGGCGTCTACCCCGGCCTGCACGTAGCCGGCGACCTTGTCCCGGTGCTGCCCGGTGACCAGTGGTCCCATGTCACAGCCCCGGCGGCCGTCACCGGTGCGCAGGGTGCTCATCCGGTCGGTGATCTTGCGAATGAGCTCGTCGGCGACCGAGTCGACCGCCAGCAGGGCGCTGATCGCCATGCACCGCTCCCCGGCGGAGCCGAACCCGGCGTTGACGGCGGCGTCCGCGGCCA
>JBIOVW010000628.1:0-1980 GCA_044867945.1 Nakamurella sp.
AGTTCGTCCGCCTCGAGAAGGTCCTTGCGCCGGGCTGATTCCGCCCACGGATCTGACCCGGATCCGCGAGTAATCGCGTGATCTTGGGTGGTTGATCTTTCGTCGGTGTCGGTCGGCGTGATTCGCGGTTCGGGAATGTTGATGTGCCCGGTGTCGGTCCGGGTGCCGGTTCTCCGGGTCTTGGTCGTGGGGGCGGGACGGCGGCCTCAAGCCGCGTCCGGAAATGACCTGATCTTGGCCAGGACGCTGGGCAGGAGGTGGTCTCCGGGGGGCAGGCGCAGGGTGCGGGTGCGGGCGTGGCGGATCAGGCGGGCCGGGACGCAGAGCAGGTCGTGACGTAGCCGGGCAGCGTGTCGTCGGCCGCGGGCGTCGATGCCGGTCAGGGCTTGCAGCAGCACCGACAGGTTCCCGGCCAGCAGCGCGGCCCACATCCACACCGCGTTCACGCCCTGGGATCCGGAGGGTAGGTGACGCAGGCCGGCGCCGAGCTTGGCCTCGCGGATGCGGTCCTCGATGTCGGTGCGTCGGCGGAACCAGGCCTCCACCTGCCGGATCGTCTCACCCGCAGCGCGGTCCTCATCGCCGCCGTCCACACCGCTGGCGCCGGTTTCACCGGTGTCGATGTCGCTGGCGTCGATGATGTCGCTGGTCGGGATGTTGGTGACGATGAAGGAGACCCCGTAGGCGTGGGTGCAGACTCCGTCCAGCACCAAGGCGAGCTGGGCGGGGTCGAGTGTGCGCCGCCGCCGCGACCTGGGGTCGGTTGAGACGTGATCGGCCTCGATGCGGACCCGCCGCACGATGGTGTAGGTGCCGGCCGGCCACCCGGTCGGGGCGTAGTCGACGGCGGCGACCTGCGCGCCGGGCATGCCGATCGCCTCGACCCACGCCTGGTCGGGAATGGAGGCGTAGGCGCGCCACATCGCGGTGTTGCGTTTGGCGGCGATCGCGAAGTCACAGCCCTGCTCGAGGGCGACCGTGGCCAGGTCGGCGGTGAAGTAGCCGGCGTCCGCACGCACCCGCAACCGGTCCGCCGCGGCGGCCGCGGCCCGGACCTGCTCGGGGATCCCGGCCAGGGCCCGGCGCAGCAGGCCCGCCGCCCGGGGCCGCACGTCGTCGTTGCCGGCCAGCAGATCCGCGGCCACCGTCAGCCCGGCCTCGGCCCAGGTCGCCAGGTGCGGGCGACCGGCCCGCTGCCCGGCGTAGGTGTAGGCCACGCCCTGCTTCCTGGACCCGTAGACCTCCACGTCGGTGCAGTCCAGGTCCACCGTCACCCCCGCCTGCAGGGCTGTACGACGCGCGTCCGGTAGCAGCGCGAACGCTCGGGCGGCCAGGTCCGCGGTCGCGGTCTCGATCCCGGCCAGCTGCTCGGCACCGAACCGGCGGGCCAGACCCGCCGCCGTCGTGGCCGGCGGGACCGGCACCGCCGACAGCTCCACCGCGGCCAGATCGGCCCGCTGGCGGTCCAGCCCGACCAGAGCGTCACCACCGAGCAGCTGGCTCTGCGCCAGCGCGACCAGCAGCTGCCCGGCGGTGGCGCCCCGATCCCGCTGCTTAATCGGCCCGATGGCGCGGTCGAAGCGCCCCACCACGTCCAACGTCTCGACCAGCTCGGCGATCGCCACAACCCCCGACGTCGCAGTCAGCGACGGGTCCGCCGCGCCGATCCGCACACGCTTGGGGTTCCCACGACGACGACGTAGTCTCTTCACCGGCAGGGTGCCTTTCCCGCTCGGAATCCATGGCTTCGACAACCACGATTCTCGTTGCGAGACAGGCACCCTCGTCATCTCACACGCCGATCACCCGCGCGCTACTCGCGGATCCGGGTCTGACATGCCCACGCAGCCGAACATTGTGATCCGAGCTGCGTAGACCGGCTGACCAACGGACGGCCCGTGCGAATGTCACGGATCCGGGTGTGGGACGCGGCCGAGGTCGCAGGTCCGGAGCCGGTGGCTGTCGCCTTTGAGGGCGATC
>JBIOVW010000629.1:0-11019 GCA_044867945.1 Nakamurella sp.
CGACCGGCACCGACCCCGGCCCAGCCCAAGCCGTGCCCGAAGCCGGCCAGACCAGCCGACTCGAAGACCGCCTCACCGACGCCCTGCTGCGGCACTGCCTGGCCAACCCACCCCTGACCGAATACCAGCCCGAACAGGACCCAGCCGGCGACCAGGCGACAACCGCCGGCCCCACCCGCGCCACCGAGGACGACGCGGAGCATGCCGACGACCTCGACGACGACCCACCGCCGTTCTGAGCGACCAGCGTGATCCCCGGGTTGCCGGGCCCCTCGCGCCGCTCCGACGCGGCGGCAGCAGCCAGACGTAGGGAGACTGTCCGGATGACGAATACGCAGTCGAGCCCGCCCAACTGGACCGTCAGCGGCGCCGACTGGCCGGAGGGACTTCCCCGCCCTGTGCACGAGGACGCGATTCAAGGCGGCTACATCGGCCGGACCAGCCTCGCCGTCCTCGCCGACGGCCGGACGGTCGTCGTCAAGCGCTGCCCGTATCCGACGGAGCAGGAGGCCGAGGGGCTCCGCGCACTCGCGGCGGCCGGCGTCCCCGTCCCCGAGGTGTTGGGTGTCGGCACCCGGACGCTGGTGCTGTCGCATCTGGCAGGTGCCCCCGACTGGCCGGCGCTCGGACGGGCCGTCGCGCGGATGCACCGGCACACGGCGGACCGCTTCGGCTGGCCCAGCGACAACTACCACGGGCTGTTCCGTCAGGACAACACCTGGACCGACGACTGGCCCAGCTTCTACGTGGACCACCGTGTGATGCCTCAACTCTCGTCGGCAACGGTGCCCGACGGGCTGCGTCGCCGGATCGAACGAGCCTGCGCCGGTCCCCTCCGGGAGCTGCTGCGGCCGGACCCGCCGCCATCGTTGACGCACGGAGATCTGTGGCGCGGCAACATGATCGACGGGCACTGGCTGATCGACCCGGCGGTCAGCTACGCCGACCGGGAACTGGACCTGGCCTACCTGAGCCTGTCCGACGACCTCCCACCGGAGTTCACTTCGGCCTACGAGGCCGAGTACCCGCCCAACCCGGGGTTCCCCGATCGTCGACCGGCCCTGCTGCTGCACAAGCACCTGGTCAATGTGCGGCACTTCGGCGAGCGGATCCTGCCCCGGCTGATCGGACTGCTCGACCACTACGGTTGGTAGGCCGGCCCAGCCACGCCGGATGAGCGCGGGAGTCAGGTGGCATGCAACGCCCGGGCGAACCCGGCCGTGACGAACCGCTTTCCCAGCAAGGGCATGCGCCCACCCACCAGATGCCCGGCCAGGCCCTTGGCGTGACGTTCCAAGCGAACCTCGACCAGGGTGCCACCGCCCTCCTGCGGGATCAGCCGGTAGTCCCACCGACTGCCCGGCCCCCACAGGTTGGAGTCGGTTGTCACCGCGGAGAGGGTGCCGGCCTGCGCATCCCAGTCGTACCGCTCCCGCTCCCAACCGATCTTGTTCCCCTCAGTCACGTCCGCCCACGTCTCCCCGAGTTCGTGCACCGTCAGGTTCGAATCGTCGACGCCAGGAAATGCTTCGGCGCGAGTCGGGCCAAAATCCGTCAGGACCCTCATCGCCTCGGCCGGGCTCAGGTCGGTGCGCACACTCGTGGTGATGATCGGCATGGTGCCGAACGGTACGGGTAGCCGCCGGCTACGCCCGCGTGCCCTGCAGGTCGACCTCGGAGATCGCGGTGTAGTCCCGGCCACCCGGCCGGCCGGTTCTGTCGATCACCACGGTGATCTCGCGCGCGCTCGTTCACCTCATTCCCGCCCCCTTTGCCCGACCGGCACCGAAGCCGGTCCTGCGCTAGGAGCAGTATGGATGGGGCCTACGACAGTGCCCCGGGTCAGCGCCTCTTGCGCCGACGCTTCGGCCGCGCCGCACCACCGGTCATCGCATCGACCCAGGCGTTGACCGCGGAGGTCCGCTGGCGCGAGGCGGCCCGCTTCGCCTCGACTGTAGCCTTACCGCGGGCCGTGTTCACCGCCCGGTTCGCGGCGGTCAGGTAGGCACTCATGAAGGGATTCTTGGCCACGTCGATCTCCTGCCCTGTGGTCGGTCCGGGGTCCGCCCGCCCGACGCGGATGCTGAGGAATCGCGGCACCGTTGCCGGCAATCTTCGCCAGCGTACGTGGGGCGGGCACCACCGGCGGTCAGCCGGAGTGGCGGTCGCCCGTGCCGGTCGGTTCGGGCGCGGACGAACCGGAGGTCGAGGTGTCCGCCGCCACCAGCTCCCGGCCGGCCCCATCGGTCGCGAGAGTCGCCGACAGATCGGCGTCCTCGTCGGACTCGGGTAGCGGCCGCAGCAGCGACATCACGATCGAGACGGTCAACGCGACGATGATGACGCCCAGCGAGACCAGCGACGGGATCTCCGGGATGTCGGTCGAGATCACCTTGTGCCCGGCCTGCAGGAACAACTTCACGCCGATGAACGCGAGGATGAACGCCAGACCCTTGCCCAGGTAGTGGAACTTCTTGAGCATCCCGGCGAGCAGGAAGTACAGCGCACGCAGACCCAGGATCGCGAAAGCGTTGCTCGCGTAGATGATGAAGGTGTTGTCGCTGACCGCGAGCACGGCCGGCACGCTGTCCACCGCGAACACCAGGTCGGCCGCCTCGATCGCGACCACGACGGCCAGCAGCGGGGTGGCGATGCGCTTGCCCGCCTCGACGTAGAAGAACTTGGTGCCGCGGTACTCGTCGGACACCGGGATCAGCTTGCGCAGCAGGCGGACGGCGAAACTCTTGCCCGGGTCGATGGTCTCGTCGTCGTCACGCAGGAGCTTGATCGCGCTCCAGATCAGGATGGCGCCGAAGACGAACAACACCGCGGTGAAGGTGGACACGATCGCGACGCCGAGCGCCAGGAAGATCCCGCGGAAGACCAGGGCGCCGATGACGCCGTAGAACAGCACCCGGTGCTGGTACTCACGGGGCACCTGGAAATAGCCGAAGATCAGCGCGAACACGAACAGGTTGTCGACGGACAGCGACTTCTCCAGCAACCAGGCGGTGGTGAAGTCGATGGCCGGCCCGCTGCCCATGGTGAACCAGATGACGCCGGCGAAGACCAGGGACAGCGCCACCCAGATGGCGCTCCAGATCGCGGCTTCCTTGAACTTGATGATGTGCGCGCCGCGGTGCGCGAGCAGGTCGATGGCGAGCATGGTCAGGACCACGGCGCCGAAGGCGGCCCAGGCCCATAGTGGAACGGTCACGGTGAAACTCCGATCGGGATCGTCAGATGTCGGCGGTGGGTGCCAACCCGTCCAGCGTGCCCAGGAAAGCGCTGCCGATCCACGGCAGATTCCCGCCAAGAAGCTCCGCGAAGATTGCCGACTTTCGGCAGTTCAGGCCTCGCGCACGCCGGGCAATCCCAGAAGCCGGGCGCCGGCCACTGCCGTCTGCAGCTCCAAGCGATGTTTCGGGTCGACCGGGTCGCGACCGGTCAGCGTCGCGATCTTGGCCAGCCGGTAGGTCAGGGCCCGCACCGACAGGTGCAGCGAACGGGCCGCGAGCGTGGCGTTGCCACCGGCGCCGAAGTACGCGTCCAGGGTCGCCAACAGCGGCTCGGCGCCGCCCCGGGCCGCCGTCAGCGGGCCCAGCACCGCATCCACCAGGTCCCGCATGGCGGACTCGTCACGGACCAGAACCCGGTACAGCAGCAGATCGGCGGCATCCACCACCGGGTCGTCGATGCCCATCCTCCCGGCGAGGTCGAGCGCCTCCACCGCCTGCTCGTGGGACTGCCGGACGCCCGCCGGACCGGGGTGGGGCTGTCCGACGCCCATCTGCCAGGCGCCGACGGGGGCGACCCGGCGCAGCCGAACCCCCGATCGCGCCGGTAGCGATCCGGACAGCGCGGCGACCACCTCGTCGACGGCGGCGCGGTCGGGAGCGGCGAACACCACGACCAGCGCACCGTCCTTGGTGGTGACAAGCGCATCCGCATCGGCCTTGGCCCCCAGGACCGACCGTTCAAGCATCGAGGTGAGCACCGCGGATTCGACGAACGGGCGTTCGGCCCTGACCACGACGACAGCATGCGGGGCGGCCAGGTTCAGCCCGAACCGGCCCGCCCGCTCCACCAGACCGGCCGCCGCCTGCAGACCCCCGAGCAACAGGTCGTCGACGAACTCTCGGCGGGCGGCCGCCTGCGCGGCCACCACCTCCCGCCGGGCCAGCTGGAAACCCTCCGTCAACGCCGCGACGGCGTCGTCGACGGCACGCAGCATCGCCTCGCCGGCGCCGATCACCGCCTCGGCGTCCTCGACCGGGGCGATGGGACGCCACAATCGCCACGCGGCGGACAGGTACAGATCGAGCAACGGCCGCAGGGCCACCCCTTGCGTCGCGGCTCGCCGCCCGCTGTCGCCGCATCGGCGCAGGGCCTGGCGCGGCAGGCGCTCGCCCGCAAGCACCGCGGCCGCCAGCGTCTGCGGGAAGTCACCGAGCAATTCTTCGTCAAGCCCGGCGTCCTGCGCCGCCGCCGCCGCGATCAGGCGGATCGACGCGGGTTCGGTGGCCACACGGGCGAGGCTAGACGCCGACCAGTGGCGCATCTCCGGTCGACGGGCGCTCGGCGTCGGGTCGGACCGGCGCATAGTCGCGGGCCAGCGGCGGGGATGAGATCACCATGTCGGCGCTCGCGACATTGGTGGCGACGGGCACCTTCCACAGCGTGGCGAGCCGGAGCAACGCCTTGACGTCGGGATCGTGCGGCTGCGGCTCCAGCGGATCCCAGAAGAAGATCATCATGTCCAGCTCGCCCTCGGCGATCTTGGCGCCGATCTGCTGGTCACCGCCGAGGGGCCCGGACATGAAGCGGTGCACGGGCAGGCCCAGCTCGTACTCGAGCATGGTGCCGGTGGTGCCGGTGGTGAACAGTTCGTGCCGGCCGAGTGTGTGACGGTTGAACTCGGCCCAGGCGAGCAGGTCGACCTTCTTGTTGTCGTGGGCGACCAAGGCGATCCGTCGAACGGTGTCGGTCGTGATGGGGCTCATCTGCGCGTCTCACTTTCTGTCCACGTCGGTGGTGGTGCGCCGGTCCGCCGGCGCCACCGCCGGGGCCCGGGGGCGTCTCCCGCTTGAGTACCCAACCGAGTTCCGGGCTCCCCCTGCGCCCCGGGCGCCGGACGGGCACGCCATCAACATCGTGGGTCACCGGGATTGACCCCACCCTGTGAGTCAGCGCTGTGAGTTTCTCCGCTCCGCGGAATTCGGGCGCGACCACACGCCCGGTTCAGGCACCATGGAAGCGGTGTGACCATTTGGTGATCTTGGGGAGGCCCGGGTGTCGCTGTCCGAGGATGAGAAGAGCCGCCTGGGCGAGATCGAGGCACACACGAGGGCCACCGATCCCGGGTTCGTCCGGCGGCTCAGCCTGGCCGACGTGCATCGCCGCCATCGCCGGATGATCGTCACCCTCTGGTGCCTGCTGTTCCTCGGCACCTCCCTGCTGGCGAACGGGCTGACCGCGGCCGACGGGCTCATCTCCCTCGGCATGGTGGCGGCCGCGTTCGGCGGTGCGCTGACCATCTGGTCGGGCGTGATGGTCGTGCGGCACAGGGCTTGGCGCAGCAGCCGACCGCACTGAACGGCCCGACCCGAGTCGCTCCCCCCCGGGTCGGCGCGCGGGTAGCCCATACTCACCGGGTGTCCGCGCTCGCGAAACTCAGCATGCGCCACCGGGCCCTGGTCGCCCTGGTGACGATTGTGATCGCCGTCTTCGGGGTCTTCGCGATGCGCGGCCTGCAACAGGAGCTGGCGCCGTCGATCTCCTTCCCCCAGGCGGCCGTCGTCACGTCCTACCCGGGCGCCGCCCCCGAGGTCGTCGCCAACGACGTCTCGAACCCGATCGAGGCGGCGATCCAGTCCGTGCCGGGCCTGGAGCAAACCTCGTCGACGTCGAACGCGAACTCCTCGGTGGTCACCGCGCAGTTCGCGTACGGCACCGACATGGCCACAGCCGAGCAGAAGATGACCCAGGCCATCAACCGGATCAAGAGCACCCTGCCCGACGGGGTCGACCCGCAGGTGGTCACCGGATCGTTGGACGACCTGCCGATCGTCCAGTTCGCCGTCACCACCGCCGATCCCAGCCCCGGCCTGGCCGACGCGGTGCGCACCTACCTGCTGCCGGAACTGAACAAGGTCGACGGGGTGCGGGACGCAGGCCTGGTCGGCGCGGTCGGACAGCGGGTGACGATCACCCCGGACGACGCCCGGCTGGCCGGGGCCGGGCTCCCGGCCGCCGCTATCCGAACAGCGTTGCAGCAGAACGGCATCCTGCTGCCGGGTGGCCAGATCACCCAGGACGGGCAGACGCTCACGGTCAGCACCGGCACCCGGCTGACCTCGACGCAGGACATCGCGTCGCTGCCGCTGCTGCCGACCGCTCCGTCCCCGGAGATCGTGACGATCGGTGACGTGGCCACCGTCGAGCTCACCGACAATCCGGTGACCTCGATCTCCTACGTCAACGGGCAGCCCGCGCTGACCGTGGCCGTCACCAAGCTGCCCGCCGCGAACACGATCGCGGTGTCCACCGCGGTCCACAACGAGCTGCCGGACCTGCAGGCCACCCTGGAGGGCGCGGTGGGCGGACCCGTCACCTTCACCACAGTCTTCGACCAGGCACCCTTCATCCAGCAGTCGATCGACTCGCTGGCCACCGAAGGCCTGCTCGGCCTGGCGTTCGCGGTCCTGGTGATCCTGCTGTTCCTGCTGTCGGTGCGGGCCACCCTGGTCACCGCGATCTCCATCCCGACGTCGGTGCTGGTCACCTTCATCGGGCTGCAGGCCGCCGACTACACGTTGAACATTCTCACGCTGGGCGCGCTGACCATCGCCATCGGCCGGGTTGTCGACGATTCGATCGTGGTCATCGAGAACATCAAGCGGCACCTGGACAACGGTCAGGGCAAGACCGATGCGGTGCTGGGCGGGGTGCGGGAGGTTGCCGGCGCGATCACCGCGTCCACGGTCACCACGGTCGCGGTGTTCCTGCCCATCGCCTTCGTCGGCGGCATCGCCGGTGAGCTGTTCCGGCCGTTCGCGCTGACCGTGACGATCGCGTTGCTGGCCTCCCTGGCCGTTGCGCTGACGATCGTGCCGGTGCTGGCGTACTGGTTCCTCAAGCCGCACCGGCCGCGCGGCCGGCACGAACAGGTCGCCGAACCGGCGGCGACGACGGCGGCGACGGCGGCGGGCGCCGACGGCCGGTCGAGGCTGACCGACGAGGACGAGGGGCCGGCCACCCGGCTGCAACGCGGCTACCTGCCGATCATCCGGTGGACGCTGCGCCACTCGGTGGTGACGCTGCTGCTGGCCGCGCTGGTGCTGGCCGGCACGTTCGCCCTCGCCCCCTTCATGAAGACCAACTTCCTGGGTCAGAGCGGGCAGAACACGTTCACCGTGACCCAGCAGGTGGCCGACGGATCCAGCCTGGACAGCCAGCGGGACATCGGCCTGCGGTCCAGCGCGGCGATCTCCGGGGTGTCCGGGGTCGAGACCGTGCAGATGACGGCCGGCCAGTCCGGGAACGCGCTGCAGGCAGCGTTCCTCGGTGGCAGCGGCACCAGCATCCGGTACTCGGTGACCACCGAGGAGAGCGCGGACCAGGAGGCGATCCAGCAGCAGGTCCGGGACGCGCTGGGGGCGATCGGCGACCCCGAGGACATCAGCATCGGGGCGGGCGGCGGGTTCGGCGGGAACACCGCGATCGAGGTGGACATCAAGGCCGGTTCGGAGGAGGACCTGACCTCGGCCAACGACACCATCGTCGTCGCGTTGGCCGCCCTGCCCGAGGCCCAGGAGGTGTCCAGCAACCTGTCGGCGTCCCGGCCCTACGTCGCGGTGACGGTCGACCGGACAACGGCCGGTCTCGCCGGACTTTCCGAAGTGGCCGTGGGCACGATCGTCGGGGCGGCGATACAGCCGACGGCGATCGGCACGGTCGCCATCGACGACCAGACGCTGACCATCTACCAGGTGGTGGCCGATCCGCCGACCACCGTGGACGAGCTGTCGGCGCTACCGGTACCGACCGCCGGCGGGATCGTGCCGCTGTCCGACCTGGCCACCATTGCGCAGGCGCAGGGGCCGGTGACGGTGACGGCCGAGCGGGGCCAGCGGACCGCGACGATCACCGTGACGCCTGCCGGGGACAACCTGGGTGCGGCGAACGCGGCGGTCCAGCAGGCGCTGGACGCAGCGACGCTGCCGACCGGGGTGACCGCCGAGCTGGGCGGGGTGACCGCCGACCAGGCCGAGGCGTTCGCCCAGCTCGGCCTCGCCCTGCTGGTGGCGATCCTGGTGGTGTACGTGGTGATGGTCGCGGCCTTCCGGTCGCTGCTGCAGCCGCTGCTGCTGCTCGTCTCCATCCCGTTCGCGGCGACGGGCGCCATCCTGCTGCAGATCGTCACCGGTGTGCCGCTGGGCGTCCCGTCGCTGATCGGCGTGCTGATGCTGATCGGCATCGTGGTGACCAACGCGATCGTGCTGGTCGACCTGATCAACCAGTACCGCGAACACGGGCTGTCCGTGCGCGACGCGGTGGTGCACGGCTCGGCACGCCGACTCCGGCCGATCCTGATGACCGCGCTGGCCACCATCTTCGCGCTGCTGCCGATGGCGCTGGGCATCACCGGGCACGGGGGGTTCATCTCCCAGCCGTTGGCCATCGTCGTCATCGGTGGCCTGCTGTCCTCGACCGTGCTCACCCTGGTGGTGCTGCCGACGCTGTACAACCTCGTCGAGGACCGCCGGCAGCGGCGCTGGGACCGCAGAGCCGGCCGGGGGGCAGCCGGCAGCTCCTACGCGGTCGAGGCCGAGGCGGAGCCGGTGCCGGTCGGCTGACGGAGGAACCTGATTGTCCAGCGCGGTCCTGGTCCGCGCACCGGGAGAGCCGCCGACGACCTGCTTGCCGTCGCGCCCAAGAGGCGTATCTTTTAGAGAACGATGCGTTCTCTAAAGGTGTGCGATGAAGGTCCTCCCTGGGCTGATTCTCGCGATGGTGCTGGGCGCCCTCGATCAGACGATCATGGCGCCGGCGCTGCCGGCCCTCGCCCGGGAGATGGGCGGATTGGACCGCATGCCCACCGTGATGACCGCCTACCTCGTGGCGGCGACGGTCGCGATGCCCTGGTACGGCAAGCTCGGCGACCGCTTCGGCCGCAAGCCCGTCATGCAGATCGCGATCGGTCTGTTCGTGGCCGGCGCGATCCTGTGCGGGCTTTCAGTTTCGCTGCCGATGCTCGTGGCGTCCCGCGCCCTGCAGGGGGTCGGCGGCGGAGGGCTGATGATCGGCGCCCAGGCGATCATCGGCGAGGTGTTCAGCCCGCGCGAGCGCGGCCGCATCCTCGGATTCGTCGGCGCCGCCTACGCGGTCGCGGCGGTCGGCGGTCCGCTCGTCGGCGGGCTCCTGGCCGACGGCGCCGGCTGGCGGTGGGTCTTCGCGATCTACCCGCCGCTCGGGGCGGTCGCGTTCGTGCTGACCCGTACCCTGCACCTGCCGAGGCCCCGCGTCACCACACCGCTCGATTATCCAGGCGCGACCGCGCTCTCGGTCGCCGTCGCCGGGGTCGTGCTGTGCTGCCTCGATCCGAGCGCGCTGTGGGCGGCGATCGGGGTCGCAGGCGTCGTCGCCTGGGCGCTGACCGCGGGGCGCGCCGCCGATCCGATCCTGCCGCTGCGCCTCTTCCGCGATCGCGGTTTCGCGGTGCCGGTCGCGATCAGCTTCCTGATCGGCTTCGCGCTGTTCGGCACCGTCACCTACCTGCCCGCGGTCTTCCAGGTCGCGACCGGCATGACCGCGACCCAGGCGGGCCTGCTGCTCACCGCGCTCATGGCCGGGGTGCTGGTCACCACCGTGGGGTCGGGCGCCCTCATCACCGCGACCGGCAGGTACCGCGGCTATCCGATCGCCGGCACCGCGATGGCTGCGACCGGCCTGGTGCTGCTGAGCGTGTTCGCCGCCGACGCCGCCACTGTGGCCGTCGTCGGCATCCTTGCGCTGATCGGGCTCGGCGTGGGCCTGGTCATGCAGGTGATGCTGCTGGTCGCGCAGAACTCCGTGGCCTACCGCGATCTCGGCACGGCGACCTCGACCGTGACCTTCCTCCGCCAGATCGGCGCCTCCGTGGGCGTCGCCGTCGTCGGCGGCCTCATCGGCCGGCGCATGACAGATCTGCACGACTACGCGGATGCTGCGGCATCCGCTTTCGGCATCGTCGCTCCGCTCGTCGGCATCGCCTTCGTGTTGGCGCTGCTCATCCCCGCCCGCCCGCTCCGCACCACCGCCTTCGTGAAGGAATCATCATGAGCCTCGTCGCCCCGCTCGGCACGTTCGGCCGCACCGACCTCGCCGGGGCCGGCGGCAAGGGCGCCAACCTCGGCGAACTGATCCGGATCGGGATGCCGGTTCCCGACGGATTCGTCGTCACCACCGCTGCGTACGCCTCGATCGAGGTGCCGTCCGCCGACAGGGCGAGCTACGAGGCCGCCGACATTCCGGCCGACCTCGCGGATGCGATCACGGCCGCGTACGCGGGGCTCGGACGCGGACCGGTCGCCGTGCGCTCCAGCGCTACCGCCGAAGACCTGCCCGGGGCCGCGTTCGCCGGGCAGCAGGACACCTACCTCAACGTGATGGGCGACGCCGACCTGGTGGACGCGGTGCGGCGCTGCTGGGGGTCGCTGTGGACCGATCGCGCCATCGCGTACCGCGCCAAGCTCGGCATCGATCCCGCCGAGGTGCGCATCGCCGTCGTCGTGCAGCGGATGGTCGATGCGGATGCCGCGGGCGTGATGTTCACCGCGGACCCGGTGACCGGCGACCGCGACCACCTCGTCGTCGACGCGAGCGCCGGGCTCGGCGAGGCCGTGGTCTCCGGGCTCGTCACGCCCGATCACTACGTGCTCGAGCGCGACGGGCGGGTTCACGAGTTCACCGCCGGTCGTCGTGAGGTCGTCGTGCGCGGCGTCGCGGGCGGAGGGGTCGTGCACGAAGCCGCGCCCG
>JBIOVW010000630.1:0-4691 GCA_044867945.1 Nakamurella sp.
GCACCCTCGGGGTGACCGCCGCCTTCAGCACGTTGAACGACTTGGACAGCACCAGCATGCCAAGGGCGCACGGGTAGAGCACCCAGGAGTCGAAGTTGACTGCCATCACGACGGCCAAGACCGCGCGGGCGAAGCTGGCGGCGGCCAACCCGATTCGTCGCCCGTGCTGCAGCTTGTCCAGGGCGGGCCCGATCAGCGGCGCGATCACGGCGAACGGCGCCACCGTGATCAGCAGGTAGAGCAGCACCTTGCTGGTCGACTCGGCCGTGGCCGCGGCGAAGAACAGCGTGTTGGCCAGCGCGACGGCCAGGGCCGCGTCCACCGCGTAGTTGCCCATCACCGCGTAGGTGAGGGAGGTGAGGCCGGACCGGTCGGCCCCGTCCGCGGTGGCCGCCCGCTGGAAGATCCGCACACCCTTGGTGGTCAGTTCCCGGCTGCGGAACGCCGCGACCCGGGTCACGGTCAGCTTCTTGGGACCCGTGCGACCCCGGCCGGGAGGTCCGCCACCGCTTGCGGGCCCCGGCACGCCCGGCCCCGGCACGCCCGGCCCTGGCACGCCCGGCCCCGGCACGCCCGGCCCCGGCTGCCCCGGCTGCCCCGGTTGCTCCGGCCGGTCCCGTCCCGGCGGGACGGCGCCGCCTCCGGGCGGGCCGAAGGGTTCCTGGTAGGGCGGCAGGTGGCTGCCCCGCGGGTTCGACCGGTACCGCGGTGGGTCGGCGGCCTGCGGTGACCCGCCCGACGACTCGTCCGGCGGTGAGGTACCGGACGGCGGGCCGCCCGGTCCCGACGCCGGCGGCGGGTACGGATACGGGTAGGCCCCGGGGTTCGGCCGCCGGGGCAGCTGGGTGGTCGGCTGCTCGCCGGTACCGGGTTGGCCGGGTTCGGTTGGTTCCGACCACTGATCGGGTGTGGAAGCAGGCGCTTCCCACGGTCGATCGGGATCGGATGCAGGCACCTTTCCATCCTGCCGCATCGCTGCGACAGCGAGCCGCACGCCGGGCCCGGCGGCCCGGACGGTCCGCCGGTGACGGTGGTGACGGTGGTGACGGCGGTCCACCCGGTTACGGCATCATGGCCGATGTGAGTTTCGTGGTACCGGAGTCAATGGTGGAGGGGGCGCCCTTCCCGGCCGTCCTGCCCGAGGAGCTGATCGGGTTCGCCCGCGCGGCCGCCGTCGAGGAGGCCGGCACCGAGGCCGACGTGGGTGACTACCTCGGGGCCCGGTCCGAGGACGCCGTCGCGACGAGCGCGTCCTTCGCCGCCACCGATCGCGGCTATCGCGGCTGGTTCTGGTTGGTCACGGTGGCCGTCGTCGAACCGACGCACCCGACGATCAGCGAGGTCGTGCTGCTGCCGGGCGACGGGGCGTTGCTGGCGCCGGCCTGGGTGCCCTGGGATCAGCGGGTGCGACCCGGCGACCTCGGCGTCGGCGACCTGCTCCCGCCCCCGCCGGACGACCTGCGCCTGGTGCCCGGCTACCTGGATTCGGACGACCCGGCGGTGCGTGAGGTCGAGTACGAGTTCGGCTTCGGCCGGGTCCGGGTGCTGGGTCGGGAGGGCAGGGACGAGGCCGCCGTGCGCTGGCACGACGGTCCCTACGGCCCGGGCGACCCGATGGCCCAGCAGGCCCCGGCAACCTGTGCGACCTGTGGTTTTTACGTGCGACTCGAGGGCCTGCTCGGTCAGGCGTTCGGTGCCTGCAGCAACGAGTTCTCCCCGGCCGACGGTCGCGTTGTCGAGGCCGGCTACGGCTGCGGCGCACATTCGGAGACGGTGGTGGATGCGCCGCTGATCTCGGCCAGCACGGCCGCGGTGATGGACGAGGTGACGCTCGAGGTGCATCGCCGGGTTCACCCGCAGGAGGTGGACCCCGTCGCGGACGAGGCGCCGACCCATTCCGCCGTGGACTCCTGACGCGCGGGTGAGTATTCCCGACCCGTTCGGCACCGCCGACCTGCGCCGGGTGGTGCTGGCCGCGTGGGCGGCGTCCGCGGCCCGGTTCCGGGAGGACGCCAACGCCGAGGACCTGCTGGCGTCCGGCGGCTACGCGGGCCGGGCCCTGGTCGAACTGGCCGCCAACGGGGTCGACGCGGCCCGTGAGCTGGGTGTGCCGGCGAGGCTGCGGATCCGGCTGGTCGGCGCGGAGCTGCGGATCGCGAACACCGGATCGCCGTTGACGTCGGCCGGCGTCGCCGGCCTCTCGTCGCTGCGGGCCTCCGCCAAACGCAAGGTCACCGGTTCGGTGGGCTTCTTCGGGGTCGGTTTCACCGCGGTGCTGGGCTGGTCGTCCGCGCCGCGGGTGGTTTCGACCACCGGCGGCGTCCGCTTCGACGAGGCCGCCACCCGCGCCGCCGTCCAGCGGCTGGCCGATCCGGCCCTGGACGAGGAACTGCTGCTGCGCGGCGGGCACGTCCCGGTGCTGCGCCTGCCCTGGCCGTCCGACCCGACCGAGGAACCACCACCCCCCGGCTACGCCACCGAGGTCCGGCTGCCCCTTGCCGACGCCGTCATCGGCGAGGTCGGGGTCCTGCTCGACGACCCGGACACGTTCGCGGACCTGCTGTGGGCCCTGCCCGAACTCACCGAGCTCGACCTGCCCGACCGGGTCATCCGCCGGCACGCCCATCCGGACGGGACCGTCACCGTCGACGAAGGCGACCGGACGACCGACTTCCGGGTCGTCACGCGCAGCGGCGACGTGCCCGCCGGGCTGCTCGCCGGCCGCCCGGTGGAGCAGCGCGGCCGCACCCGATGGACGCTGCATTGGGTCCGGCCCCTGAACGTCGAGAGCTCGGCCGTTTCCGACCGACGTACGTACACGATCGGTGCGCCCACGCCGACCGACGAACCGACGACCCTGCCCGCCAGGCTCGTCGGCACGATGCCGGTGGACGACACCCGCCGCCGGCTGGCGGCCGGCCCACTGCTGGACCATCTGCTCGCCGAAGCCGCAGACGCGTACCTGGAGCTGGTGCTGGCCGCCGATCCGGACGAGCGGTGGCGCCTGCTGCCGACCAGCGGATTCCCCGCCGGTCCGGTCGACGGCCAGCTGCGCGGCGAGATCGTCCGGCGCATCGAATCGACCCCGCTGCTGCACACCGCGGCGGGCGACTGGGTGACCCCGGGTCAGTCGTGCGTGCTCCCCGGCATCGACGCCGACGCGGCCGCCGTCATCGCCCAGGCGGTGCCCGGTCTGCTCCCACCGATCACGCCGGCCGTGGCCGCCGCGCTCCGGCCGGTCGGCCTGACCACCCTCGGCTGGGCGCAGGTCACCGCCGCGCTGGCCGGCTTGGAGCGCCCGCCCGCCTTCTGGCGCGAGGTGTATCGGGCGGCCGCCGACGCCCAGCCGGGGCCGCGGCCGGACGACCTGGCCGACGTCCCGATCCCGCTGGTCGGTGGTCGGCGCGCGGTCGGCGCCAGAGGCTGCCTGCTGCCCGCCATCGGCCACCCGGAGCCCGCCGGGATCACGGCCGACCTGGCCCGTCGGATCGGCGACGTCGTGCCCGACCTGCGGGTGGTGCATCCGGACGCGGTGCACCCATTGCTGCTCCGGTTGGGCGCGGTCCCGGCCGAGCCGGCTGCCGTCCTGGCCGACCCCGCGCTGGCCGCTCGAATCGCCGCGCTGCGGCAGGACCTCGAGGACGCCGATCCGGATCCGGCGGAAGTCCGGTCGGTCGCGCACGTCGTGCTGGACCTGTTCGACTCCGTCGGCGACTCCGACGGGTCCGCAGTCGGCGCGCTCGCGGACCTGGTGCTGACCGATGAGGACGACAATCCCTGGCCGGCGGTCGAACTGCTCGTCCCGGGCGCCGCCATCGCCGATGTGCTCGACCCGGAGGTGGACCGGGTGGTCGTCGGGCCGGCATGGATCTCCCGGTACGGCGCCGACCTGCTGGTCCGGGCCGGTGTCCGGGACGGGCCGCCGGTGGTGTGGGTCGTCGACCCCGTGCCGGACGCGGTCACCGGCCGGCTGCCCGACCTGGACGAATGGTTCGAGCTGGCCGCGTCGATGGCCGGCGAACCCTTCACCGCGCTGGCGGACCTGGACCTGATCGACGCCGCCCGCTGGCCGCGGGCGCTGGCGCTGATCGCCGGCGACCCGCTGACCCGCGGGTGCCTGCAACCCACTGCGGCCGCCCCGTCCTACAGCGGCTGGTGGATCGCCCGCCACGCCCTCGTGGACGGCCGGCCGCCCGGGCACTGGCGGCTGCCGGCGGCCACCGAGCTGGACGGTCTCTACGACCCGCTGCCGATCGACCTGGACGCCACCCTGGCCCGCTGGATCGGTGTGCGCGTGGACCTGGCCTCGGCCGCCGCGGACGACCCGGACGGGCTGCTGGACCGGCTCGCCGACCCCGACCGGGCGATCCCGCCCGCCCGGGTGATCGGCCTGACCGCGGCGGTGGTCGACGCGCTGGATCGTGCCGACGTGAACCTGCCGAAGGGGGTGCGCACCCTGACCGGCGCGGTGATCGACGCCGAAGCGGCGTACGTCCTCGACGAGCCCTGGTGGGCGCAGGTCGAGCAGGGTGGCCGGCTGGTGCCCGGTGGCGCGGACCCGGCCACCGTCGGGCGGGTGCTGGACCTGCCGTTGGTGTCGGAGGCACTCGGACCCGGGACGGTCACCACCGCCGGCCCGGCACCGGCGGAGGCCGGGCCGCGGTGGTCGCAGGCCGCGGAGGCGATGGGGA
>JBIOVW010000631.1:0-7961 GCA_044867945.1 Nakamurella sp.
AGTGATGGCCGACAGCTACGGCAACCCGAACGGACGACCGCAGTCCAGTCCCATGCCCGCCTACTGGGGGCTGGCCGCATTCACCGGGGCGAACCTGCCGGGTGAGCCCGCCCTGTTCCCCCACTACCGGGGCACCTTTTTCGCCACGGACTCGAACCATCCGGACATCAGAGTCTTCGCGGTCGACAACGAGGGAAACGGTCTCAACTTCCTGGTGATCAACATCAGTGAATTCGCGGACCACCCCGTCGACCTGTCCATCGCCGGCTCGTCGGGTCTGATGTACCGGATCTTCCAGACCCGCCGCAGCGACCCCTACAACCCGCCCGTCGCCCTCCGCCCGGACACCCCGCTGACCGGAACCCTCGAGGTCGACTGCCCGGCGTTGACGGTCACCGTCGTCGTGCTGGGCACGTGACCGCCCAACCGGACCGAGTGTTCCAATGACAGCACGGTTCGGCCGAATGAACGGCGGGGCTTCAGATCTCGTCCGGCACCGGCGATGGCACACCGGCGATGGCGCCGAGCACCTCGTCCAGCTCGTCCGTCTTGATCAACACCTCGCGCGCCTTTGACCCCTCGGAGGGACCGACGATCCCGCGCGTTTCCATCAGGTCCATCAGCCGGCCGGCCTTGGCGAAACCGACCCGCAGCTTGCGCTGCAGCATAGAGGTGGAGCCCAGCTGCGACGTCACCACCAGATTGATCGCCTCCAGCAGCAGGTCCAGGTCACCGCCGATGTCCGGGTCGACGTCCTTGGCCGGGTCGGCCTTGGCGACGGTCACGCCCTCGGCGTAGTCGGGCTGCGCCTGCTCCTTCACAAAGTCGACGATCGCCGTGATCTCCTCGTCCGAGACGTAGGCGCCCTGGATCCGCACCGGTTTGGACGCGCCCATCGGCAGGTACAGCCCGTCGCCCATGCCGATCAGCTTCTCGGCGCCCGGCTGGTCCAGGATGACCCGCGAATCCGTCAGGGAAGACGTGGCGAACGCCAGCCGGGATGGCACGTTCGTCTTGATCAGGCCGGTGACCACGTCCACCGACGGCCGCTGGGTGGCCAGCACCAGGTGGATGCCGGCGGCCCGCGCCTTCTGGGTGATCCGAACGATCGCGTCCTCCACGTCGCGGGGGGCGGTCATCATCAGGTCGGCGAGTTCATCGATGATGCCAAGGATGTACGGGTAGGGCCGGTACACCCGTTCGGAGCCGGGCGGGGTGGTGATCTGCCCGTTGCGGACCTTGCGGTTGAAGTCGTCGACGTGCCGCACGCCGTGCGCCAGCATGTCCTGATAGCGCTGCTCCATCTCCTCCACCAGCCAGGCCAGCGCCGCGGCCGCCTTCTTCGGCTGGGTGATGATCGGCGTGATCAGGTGCGGGATGCCCTCGTAGGGCGTCAGCTCGACCATTTTCGGGTCGACCAGGATCATCCGGACGTCCTCGGGGGTGGCCCGTTCCAGCAGCGAGACCAGCATCGAGTTGACGAAGCTGGACTTGCCGGAGCCGGTCGCCCCGGCGACCAGCAGGTGCGGGGTCTTGGCCAGATTGGCCGTGACGAACCCGCCTTCGACGTCCTTGCCCAGGCCGATGACCAGTGGGTGGTCGTCGGTCCGGGCATCAGGCGCGGCCAGCACGTCGCCCAGGCGCACCATCTCCCGGTCGGTGTTGGGCACCTCGATGCCGACCGCGGACTTGCCGGGGATCGGCGCCAGCAGACGGACGCTCTCGGTGGCCGCGGCGTAGGCGATGTTGCGGGTCAGGGCGGTGATCTTCTCCACCTTCACGCCCGGTCCGAGCTCGACCTCGTACCTGGTGACCGTCGGGCCGCGGGTGAAGCCGGTGACCGCCGCGTCGATGTTGAACTGCTCGAGCACGCCGGAGATCCGGTTGATCATGTCGTCGTTGGCGGACGACTTGATCTTCGGTGGCGCACCCAGCTTGAGCAGGGAGGGCGGCGGCAGCTGGTAACCACCGGTGGCCGCGGGAGTGACGACCGGCAGCTGCTGCGTCGCCGTCTCGCTGAACGCGGGCTCGGGCACCGGTGGCGCCGGCTTGGCCTTGCGACCGGCGCGCGGCCGAGTCGGTTCGGGTTGCGGTGCGACGGGGATCGGCCGGGTCAGGGCCTCGTCCACCTCGTCCCCCGGTCCGGTCTCGTCGGTGTCGGCGGCGGCCTCGGCGTCGACCGCCTGCCGACGCCGCGACGGCCGTCGCAGCCGGGGCACGGTGGGCTCGGCATCAAGGTCGAGGGGGTGGTCCGCGTCGGCGTCGATGTCGTCCTGGGCCGCCCCGGCGCCCAGCTCCCGCCACCCGCCGCGGATCAGCCCAGGCACGTCGGCGACCGAGATGCCCATGATCAGCAGCAACCCGAACAGGCCCAGCAGGACGAGCAGCAGGATCGCCGGCACCGCGGTGATCCCGACGAACAGCGGCTGACCGACCAACCAGCCGATGGTGCCGCCGGCCTCCATCCGCTGTCCCGTCGAGTCGACCGAGTCCGGCGGCAGGCCGGCGACGTGCACCACGTGCAGCACGCCGGCCGCGCTCAGCACGACAGCCACCCCGCCGGCGACCCGGCGCGGACGATGCTCGGGATCGGGATTCGACCGCATGAGGACGATGGCGACCCCGACCAGGGCGACGGGGAAGACGAAGGCGAGCAGGCCGAACCAGACGCGTACGGCATCGTCGGCCAGTGCGCCGACCGGCCCGGCCGCGCCGAGCCAGGTGCCGACCGCGCAGATCAACGCCACCGCCAGCAGCGCGAGCGCGAGACCGTCCCGCTTGTGGGCTCGGTCGATCGACCGGGTCGCCGAGGCGCCGGCACCGACCGCCCGAGCCAGCTGGCCGCACCACCGCGCGGCCAGCAGCCACAGCCGACGGACACCCCGGCCGATGCCCTTGAGGCCGGTGACGATCGGCGACGTCTCCCGGACCCCGGGGTTGCGCCAGGTGGTGGTCGCCGCGGCCGGGCGACCGCGGTTCGAGCCCGAGCCGGACCGTGACCCCGAGGGTGACCGTGACGAGGACGTCCGCTTGGCGCCCGACTTGCCCGACCCGCGGGAACCGCCGGATCCGGATGTGGTGCGACGGGCGGTCCCCGACGACCGTGGCGTCGAACGCGCGCCAGAGGACCCGGTTGCCGGGGACTTCGCAGCCATGCCCCCTAACGTATCCGGCCCGTCACACGAACCACACCCGCCACACCGGGTTCCGATGCCGGCCCGGACGGGTCACGATGCCAGGGAAAGCTCAGGGAGTCCGGATGTGATCAAGGTGACATCACTGGTGGCCAGGCCGTCGGTGGCGCGGAAAAGGGTTCCGGTGCCGTGCACGCGGACCGGGCCCGTCCGGGCCGGCAGGAACACCGAACTGCCCGCGCCGGCCTCGATCTCGCGGCCCTGCGCGTCGGTCAGGGTCAACGAGCCGTCGACCACCATCAGGATCTGCGGGCCGGTGTGCTCCAGCACCCGCCCCACCCGGTCGACCCGGATCCGGGACAACGCGAACTCCGGCGCCGGCGTCCGGAACGCCACCTCGCCCGGCGCCACCGGCACCGCCGGAACGAGCATCGGCTGGTCCGGCGCGAAGGTGACCACCGACGACAGTTCGGTCACGTCCACGTGTTTGGTGGTCAACCCGCCCCGCAGCACATTGTCCGAGCTGGCCATGATCTCCACCCCGAACCCCGACAGGTAGGCGTGCATGTTGCCGGCCGGCAGGAACACCGCCTCCCCCGGCAGCAGGTCGATCCGGTTCATCAGCAGCGCGATGAGCACACCGGGATCACCCGGGTAGAACTCCGCCAGCCGGGCAGCCATCGCGAACTCGGGCGCGAACTCGCCCGACGCCTCGGCGCGCGCACGACAGGCGGCGGCGACGACATCGACGGTCGGCGCGATCCGGGCCCGGTCCGCCTCGAGCAGGGCGGTGACGACCTCCCGCAGCCCCGGCTCCCCCGGCCGCTCGACCAGCGCCGACCGCAGGTCGCCCAACGCGGGCGTGGCCAGCTCATCCAGCAGCCGCACGGTGACCTCGGTCGGCCGGAACCCGCACAGCGCCTCGAACGGCGTCAATGCACAGATCAGCTCCGGCTTGTGGGACCGATCCTTGTAGTTGCGCAGCGGCGCGTCCAACGGCACTCCGGCCGCCTCCTCGGCGTCGAACCCGGCCCGGGCCTGGGCGGTCGTCGGGTGCGCCTGCAGCGACAGCGGCGAATCGGCGGCCAGCAGCTTGAGCAGGAACGGCAGGCTGCCGTCGAACTCCCGAGCGACCTCCGGGCCGAGGGCGCCCGCCGGATCCTCCCCGATCACATCCGGCAGCGACCCGCGCCCGACCAGGACGGACGGGTCACCCGGATGGGCGCCGACCCAGAGCTCGGCCTGCGGTTCGCTCGACGGAGCGGGTTCGCCCAGCAGGGTGGCGATCGCGGTGCGCGATCCCCACGCGTACGGGCGCACCCGGTTCTTCATCAAATACACAGCCGATTCCTCTCGCTGTGGGGACAGCGGCCGACGACGACCGCCGGTGTGTCGGTGGATGTGTCGGAGGACGCGCGGCTAGCTGATCAGGTGCACCGCTGTGATGGGGCAGACATCACCCGAATGCGGGCCCGGAACCGGTGCCGGAACGACGACGCTCAGTGGTGTTTGGAGGCGGTGATCTGACGCCACACCCAATTGGACGCGGCGACCTGACGCCACACCCAACTGGACGGCAGGTGCCGGGCGCGCAGGACGTACTCGCACGCGGCTTCGTCGAACATCGTGTTCTCCAGGGCCCGGCGGTCGGTGGCCCGGCCGGCCAGCAGCAGCTCGTCGCCGATCATCACGATGAAGTCGTCATCCGGGGTCATGTGCGCCTCCTGCCCGCGCTGGACCAGCAGCGGCACGATGTCCAGGCGGCTGTCCCGGTTGTCCGGGTTGCGCAACACGTCGCCGATCCGGACGTCACCGGCGGGCAGCCGACGATGCAATGCCGGCGCCTCCCCCGCGACGAGTTGTTCCTTCCACAGCTCCTGCATGCGCAGGCCGCAGGATGCGGTGATCCTTTCCATCACTTCGGCGGCCCAGGCATCGCCCATGGCCGGCAGCTCCTGGACGAACCGCCACAGCAGCGGGGTGCTCAGCTGCGCGTACATCTCGTGCGCCACCACCTCGGTCGGCACCAGCAGCGAGTCCAGCTCCATCGCATGGAACATCGGCGCGCTGGCCTGCAGGTTCTGCCGAGCCGCCAGGAAAAGCCCTGGGTTGATCCGCCGGGCACTGGCCGCCAGGGACAGGTTCGTGGTGTCGTTGTCGGTTCCTGCGACGAACCCCACGGCGGTCTTCAGGTCCGCCTTCTTCAGGACGGCGGGTTCGGACGCGTCGCCGACGATCACCGTCGGATCGTCCACGTTGCCCAGCGGATCGATGATCGTCACCGCCAGTCCCTCGTCCCGGAGGTCCTTGACCAGCTCCTTGCCGAAGCGCCCGTATCCGGCCAAGACCCAGCGTCCCTTGGTGGGCGGCCGGGCCCGCCGCGGACGTTCCGCGCCGGGCCCGCTCTCCAACCAGGTGAGCAGTTGATAGGAGGCGGGTGCCCGCAACGCCAGCCGCAGGTGGTCGCCGAACCGGTCGAACGGGTTGACCAGGGAAGGCGAGCCGAACGCCTGCATCCGGTACTCGATCGCCGGCGACACCACCCTGGCGATGACCGGCAGCTCCGGGCGGAGCAGCGCCGCGGCCATCGTCACGTGCAGGTTCACCTCATCGTCGCTGGTCAGGGCAAGGACGCCGGAACAGTACGGGTTGTCGAGGCCGGCCACGGCCAGATGGTGCGGGTTGCGGACGTCGCCGGCCAGCGCCGGCACGTCCGCGTGCAAGGCGACCAGGTCCAGCGAGTCGATCCGCTCGGGCCTGGAGTCGATGACGACGAACTGCTGGCCCATGTCGTCGAACGCCTTGCCCAGCAGTTCCCCGGTCTGGCCGTAGCCGGCGAACAGCAGGAACGGCTCACGCAGCCGGCGCACCTTGCGCCGGAACCGTTGCAGGGCCAGGGCCTGGCGGAAGCTGCGGTCCTGCAGCAGGGTCAGCATCGAGCCGATCGCGTACGCCCAGCCGATCACCAGCAGGTAGATCGAGATGGTCGCCCACATCCGCTGGTTGGGGTTGAACGGATAGGGCAGCTCGCCATAGCCGATGGTCGAGGCGGTGTAGCTCATGAAGTACAGCGACTCGAAGATCGTCATGTGGTACGGCCGACCCTCGGGATCGACAGCCGGGATCACCGACATGCCGAGGACGGTCACCGAGAAGATCACGATCAGGGTGATCAGCGGCACCCGCATCCGCCGCATCACGATGAAGATCGTGTTCGTCGCGGCCGGCTCGTCCTCGATCAGGATCCGGCGGCGAAGCCGCGGCCGATCGTCCCGGTCGTCGTCGCCACCGAAGAGCTGATTCCAGAAGATCTGCAGGACGTTGCCCATCGTGCTCCTGCTACCGGCGGTGGAAGGAAACGGTCTCGACGACGAGCAGGATCACCGACACCACGTTGGCCAGCAAAGCGCCACCGGACAGGGATACGACGCTGGCCATCGCTTCGGACGTGAGGCCGTGGCTGGACACGTTCGCGGCGTATCCCCAGACCAGCGCGGCGCAGATCAGCTGCAGATCGGCGACCAGGCTGGTCGCCAGGTGGGTGGCCCCCAGTTGGGTGCGGTCGCCGAACTTCAGCACGGTGGCGATCAGGCTGACCACCAGCGCGCCGAACAGCTCGTAGATGTTGTGCAGCGCCGGGACCGCGATGTCGCCGAGGAAGAAGCCGAAGTTCAGCGTCGCGGCGAGCAGCACGAAGAAGCCGAAGATGACCTTTTCGAGGTTCATCGACCACCTCTGCTTTCCCATCGACCTGCACCCGGCATGCGGTGACTGCCTTCCTGCTGAGAATGATCACCCCTGGCTCACGATTCCGCTGCTCGTGCCGCCGCATACCCGCCCTGGTAAGGGGGAACCTGGAGGAAGGGAGGAGAGATGCGCACCCTCACGATCGTTGTCGTCTTCGCCAGCTTGATCGTCATCCTCGGGCTGATCTTCTGGATGCTGCTGCATTGGCGCAGATTCCGGCACGAGACCGACCGGCTTCGGGCCTGGCAGTCGGTCTTCGGCGGCCGCGGGGGCAAGGTCGCCCTGCTCGTCGGCTTCGTCGCCCTCGCCGTCCTGGTCGGCGGGCTGCTGGCCTACCAGGCCCAGGTCTCGTCCATGGGGTGACGCGGTCAGCCGGCCGGGAACCGCTGCTGCAGCCAGCTGACGTACAGGTCAAGCACCACCGGGTCGATGGTGGTCTCAATGGTCGCGTACTCGGTCGGCAGGCCGGAGGTCGCCGGCTGCATCAGGTGGTTCAGGTTCTGGAAGGTCTGCACCGTCGCGTCGGGATTGCCGGCGACCAGGTGCCGGAGCACCGGCTCGCTCTGCTCCGGCGGTACCTGGAGGTCAAGGCCGCCATAGACAGCGAGCACCGGAACGGTCAGCGCCGACAGCGTGGGCGACGGGTCGTACGAGAGCAGCGAACGCGTGTTCTCGTTGGCGATGTCCGGCGCCTGCTGGGCACTTCCTCCGAGCTCGCTGACCCTGGCCTTCGCCAGGTCCTGCGCCTGCGCGAAGTCGCCGGCGATGATCAGGTCGGCGTACCGGGTGATGAAGGCGACCTGGTCGTCGATCTGCTGCTGCGACGCTCCCGCCGCCCTCAAGATCAGCTCATTCTGCTCGATCAGCACGTCCCGGCCACTGACCGCGGGTCCGGCCATCAGGATGACGAAATCCGGCTTGTGCTGCTGCATCATGGCCACATACGGAGCGAGGTAGCCGCCTTCACTGTGGCCGAGCAGACCCACCTGATCGGCCTTGATGTCGGGCCGGGTACGCAGGTAGGCCAGGCCGGCAGCCACATCGCCGGCCAACTCGTCGTACTTTGCGTCGGCCAGCACA
>JBIOVW010000632.1:0-2148 GCA_044867945.1 Nakamurella sp.
GGGATTCGGAAGATCCGACGTCTCGTAGACGACGCCATCGATCTGGGGCAGGTCGAGGCCGAGCTTCATCGCGATCACGACGGTGGCGTTGCGGACGAGCTCTTTGGTGACCTTCGTTGGGACGTGCGCAGAGTCGTCGATACCGATCTCCGCGAGGCTGGCGATGGTGCCGGCAGCAGTGGGCGGAATCGCCTAGTTCCTCTGTGCAGTCCTCGTCACGCTGCGCCGCGGCGTCCAGGTGTTCGCACGCAGCCGGGCCTCGTTCAGGCTGCCCCAGCAGACCTAGACTCAACATCGTGAGCCGGAGTCTGATTCAGCGAGTGCAGAACCCGCGCAACCGGGAGTGTGGTTGCGACGCCGATTGCTGGTGTCAGCGGACGGCTGTTGGTCGGGCGGTCAAGTGGTGGTTTCCCGCCAGACTGTTCGGGGTGCACCACAAGAGTGCGGCCACGGCGCAGTGGAAACGAGACGACGACCTGTCCTCATAGTCCACTGGGCGATTGAGCCGTAAGTCGCGCTCGCAGCGGCCGCTCCCGTTGACCAACGGTTCTGCAAGGCAGCGCGGTCACCGTGTCGGCGCGCGCGGGGGGTCGTGGGCCAGCTGCGCTACAGGTACCGGCAGACGTCCCGGGGTCGGCAGGCGGCGGGGTCGGCTCTGCGGGCGTCGTCATGCAGCTGGGCGACCGTCTCGCGAAGCGCTTGGAGTTCGGCGATCTGTCGGTCGAGGTCGGCGAGCCTGGAGTTGAGCAGGTCCTGCACGTGTCGGCAGGGGGTGGCGCCGGCGTCGCGGAGCTCGATGACCTCGCGGATCTGGGCCAGCGTGAGTCCCGCGGCGCGACCGCGGCGGATGAAGTCGAGCCGGTCCACTGCGGCTGGCGTGAACTCGCGGTAGCCGCTCGCGGTGCGTCCAGCAGGGGTGAGCAGCCCGACGTCCTCGTAGAACCGCAGCGTCTTCGCGGTGGTGCCGCAGGCCTTTGCGAGTTCGCCGATGCGCATCTTGCTCCCTGCTGTCCGGAACTTGACCTTCCAGTGCGCTGGAAGGTTGAGACTGGTTCCAGTCAACACCCGAGCCCAACCAGCAGGAGAACATCCATGCCCCAGGTTCCCCATGTCGACCTCGCCGTCATCGGTTCCGGGGGCGCGGCGATGGCCGCCGGGATCGCGGCCCGACAGGCCGGCGCCACGGTGGTGCTGGTCGAGCGCGGCGTGCTCGGCGGAACCTGCGTGAACGTGGGCTGTGTGCCGTCGAAAACGCTGCTGGCCGCGGCCGGTGCCCGGCACGCGGCGCTGACGAGCCCGTTCGGCGGGGCGCCGACCAGCGCCAACGGCGTGGACCTGGGCGCGCTGGTCGCGCAGAAGACCGAGCTGGTCGGGTGGCTGCGGCAGCACAAGTACGCCGACGTCGCTGACGCCTGGGGCTTCCCTGTCCTGGCGGGTGAGGCCCGGTTCGTGGACAAGGACACCCTGACGGTGGCCGGGAAGCCGCTGCGGGCGCGCGGCTACGTCATCGCCACCGGGTCCGGGCCCCACACCGGAGGCATCGACGGCATCGAAGGGGTCGACTACCTGACCTCGACCACCGCGATGGAGCTCACCGAGATGCCCGATTCGCTGGTGGTCATCGGCGGTGGCTACGTCGGCATGGAACAGGCTCAGCTGTTCGCGCACCTCGGCGCCCGGGTCACACTGGCCGGCCGGCTGGCGCCGCACGCCGAGCCCGAGCTGCGCGCGGTCATGGCACGGGTCTTCGCCGACGACGGCATCACCGTCATCGAGGAGCACGCCACCCGCGTGGAGCCCACCCACGACGGGCTGGTCACCGTGACCACCAGCTCCGGACGGGAAGCAACCGGGCACCGACTGCTGGTCGCCACCGGGCGCCGCCCCGACACCACCGCACTCGACCTGGCCGCCGCCGGCGTGGACACCGACGCCCGCGGCTTCATCACCATCGACGAGCATCAGCGCACCACCAACCCGAAGATGTACGCCGCTGGGGACGTCGCCGGCACTCCGCAGTACGTCTACGTCGCGGCTGCGGCCGGCCGGGTCGCCGCCATCAATGCCCTCGGCCCCGACACCGCCCAGGCCGGATCGGTCGACTACACCGGTCTACCTGCGGTCATGTTCACCCGCCCGCAACTGGCG
>JBIOVW010000633.1:0-3406 GCA_044867945.1 Nakamurella sp.
CTTCGAGCACGTGCGCGTTGTAGCCGACGCCCAGCTGGTTCGGCACGGTGAGCAGCAGCGTGTCCGCCGCGGCGATCGCCTCGTCCTGCGCCAGCTGCTCGATGAGCGCGTCCGGCTCGGCCGCGTAGGAGCGGCCGAACACCGCGCGGAATCCGTCGATCTGACCGACCGAATCGCCGCCGTCGCGGTCGGCGCCGAAGAAGGCCCGGTCCTGGTCCGTCACCAGCGGGAAGATTGAACGGCTCACCGAGATCCGTGGCGACCGCGCGTGCCCGGCCTCCCGCCACGTGGTCCGGTAGGCCTCGATCTGCTCGGCCTGCTGCACGTGGAACGGCTTGCCGCTCTCGTCCTCCTTGAGCGTGGAGCTCATCAGGTTCATCCCGAGCCTGGCCGCCCACTGTCCGGTCGCATTCGATGCCGAACCCCACCAGATGCGTTCGCGCAGACCGGGCGACTGCGGTTCCAGCGGCAGCGGCCCCGGATGGGGGTTGGGGAACATCGGCCGCGGGTTGGGCTCGGCGAACCGTGCACCGTCGATGACCTGCAGATACACCTCGGTGTTGGTCCGCGCCACGTCCGCCATCGTCTTGCCCTCCGGCGGCGCGTACCCGAAGTAGCGATACCCTTCCACGACCTGCTCGGGCGACCCCCGGCTGATGCCGAGTTGCAGCCGGCCCCCCGAAATCAGGTCGGCGGCGCCCGAATCCTCGGCCATGTACAGCGGGTTCTCGTAGCGCATGTCGATGACGCCGGTGCCGATCTCGATGCGACTCGTGCGCGCACCGACGGCCGCCAGCAGCGGGAACGGCGACGCGAGCTGACGGGCGAAATGATGCACGCGGAAGTACGCACCGTCGGCGCCGAGATCCTCCGCCGCCACCGCGAGCTCGATCGACTGGCGCAGCACGTCGGCGGCCGACCGCGCCTGCGAATGCGGCGAGTTGGACCAGTGCCCGAAGGACAGGAATCCGATCTTCTTCACGGCTTGTTGAACGCTCAACTTTTCTGGAGTATTCCGTGCGGTCGTCCGGGACCGGGTGCCCGGCAGTCGAAATGTACTTGACCTGCAGCACGCCCGGAATGCCATGCTCGTCGTCACCCGACGGCGATGGTCGGGCGGATCCGGGGGTGCGTCATGGACGAGAGCCAGGCCGTGCACTTCCGCGAGATCACCGAAGCGAACCGGGCCGCAGTGGAAGCGCTGGTGGTGGCCCCGGACCAGGAGCGGTACGTGCGTGACGTCGCCGGCTCCCTCGTGGAAGCCACGGAGTACGGGGATGCCAGGCCCCGGTTCTGGGCGTTGTACGACGTCGACACGCCGGTCGGATTCGTCATGATCAGCGACGGCATCACCCCGGCGGACATGCAGCGGAAGGGTTACCTCGGTCCGTACTACCTCTGGCGACTGCTCATCGACCGAGACCACCAGCGGCGGGGGTACGGCACCGCTGCGATTCGCCTGGTCGTCGCATATCTGCGGGCATCACGCCCGGACGCACACACGCTGATCACGTCCTGCCAGCCGGGCCCGTTGACGCCCGTGCCCTTCTACCTCGGTCTGGGTTTCCAGGACACCGGCGAGATCCACGATGGGGAGGCAGTTCTCACGCTCGGTATCAATGCCGGTCGCTGATCCGCACGTCTCCGGGGCGCCGACGGCTCCTCGCCGGTCTCGGCGACCGCCTGTTCCGGTTCAATCGTGCGTCTCAGACCGAGCCGGCCGACGTGATGCGCGCACCGGGGGGTCCGGGCCGGGCCCGGTAGGCTTTCGGCCCGTGCACACAACGGCGAGACGGCTGATCTTCCTCGATTTCGACGGCACGTACGCCGACCACGGTGTGGTGCCGCCTGGGCATGTCGGGGCGGTCCGCGCGGCCCGGGCGGCCGGCCACGCGGTGTTCCTGTGCACCGGGCGGCCCCGCTCGATGGTCCTCGAATCCGTGCTCGCCGAACTCGACGGATTCGTCGCGGCCGCCGGCGGCTATGTCGAAGTCGCCGGAAAGCTGTTGGCCGATCAGCGTTTCCCCGCCGACCTGGCGGCGTCGGTGGTGTCGCTGCTCGACCAGCACGACGTCGCCTACCTCCTCGAGGCGCCCGAGGCCGTGTACGGCCCTCCGGGCGTCGACCGCCGGCTGGACGGACTGCTTGCGAGGCACCTGCGGTCCTCGGACACTCCGGAACGCGAGGGTCCGCGGGACATTCTCGACGCGCTGCGGATGTCCCCGGACCTGGCCGGCACGTCGTTCGGCAAGGTCACCTGCTTCGACTCGCCGGTGTCGATCGCATCGCTCGCCGAACAGCTCGGTCCCCACGTCGGGGCGCTGCCCAGCTCGATCCCGGACATGGGCGACTCGGCCGGAGAGCTCTACCTGGCCTCGGTCCACAAGGCGGTCGGCATCCAGACCGTCGTCGACCATCTCGGGGTCACCCGGGACCAGGTTATCGCGATCGGTGACGGGCTCAACGATGTCGAGATGCTGGAGTACGCCGGAGTGGGCGTGGCAATCGAGGGCAGCGATCCCCGTGTCCTGGCGTTCGCCGACCTCGTCGTGCCGGGGCCGCACCGGGACGGGCTGGTGTCCGCGTTCGCCGAACTCGAGCTCGTGACCGGGAGCGACGCCCTGCCGGGCAGGCAGACCTGATCAGCTGACCGGCAGGATCCGCAGCGCCCGTCCGTAGTCGGGCACCCACACTCCCTGAGCGAGCAGCCAATCGAGCGCGACCGACGGCGGGTCGCCGGTCCGCCCGCAGACACGGGCAATGGCGCCGGCCACCTGCGGAGCGGCGAAGGAGGTGCCCGTCCAGACCGCCCACGGGTCGTCAGCGGCCCATTCGTCCGGCGCCGGGTCCATTTCCGGTGTCTCCCGGCCCTTCACGAACGGCGACAGCACGCCGTTCGCTGCGGTGGAGCAGCTCACCCAGAAGCCGTGGGTGGAGAACTCGGCCGGCTCGTAGTTGGCCATCAGGCCGGCCACCGATACGACGCGCACGCCGGGGGTGTGCAACGCGCTGAATGCCGCAGGCCAGATCGGACGGGTATCGCCGTTGTTGCCCGCGGCGGCAACCAGCACCACGTCCGTGCCGTCCTCGCCTTCCTTCTCCCGCAGCTCGGCGAGCAGCTCGAGCGCCACCAGGGTGGCCAGCGGCGGCTGGTCGTCGGCCGTCTCGGTGCCGAGCGACAGGTTCAGGATCCGCGCCCCCTGCTCGACGGCGAGCAGGATGCCGACGGCCACCTCGACGTCACCGCCGAGGCCATCGGCCCCGAGCACCTTGATCACCCGGACTTCTGCGGTCGGGTCGACCTGCTGGATGACGCCGGCGACGAACGAGCCGTGCCCGGCGCCCATGTCGAACACCGGCTCTTGTCCGAGTTCGTAGAGCGGGTCGATGTTGTTGGTCCTGGTGT
>JBIOVW010000634.1:0-13413 GCA_044867945.1 Nakamurella sp.
AGGCGGACAGGATCGCTCGGGCGTTGAAAACCTGAGGTGTCTGGGCACCGACGTACCGGGTCGGCGGGAGCATCTGGATGGTTCCGTCAGGCTTGATGGGGCTGATGTCGTTGTAGATCATGCCGGGGATGACCGCACCGGTCCGTGCGGCTTTCTTGATCAGTTCGCGGACGAGGCCGGGTGCGATGATCGGTCGGGCCCCGTCGTGAAGCAGCACAATGTTGATTGACCCGTCGATGATCGCCGGCGCCAGGTGGCGTAGTGCGGCCAGTTCGGAGTCGTGGCGGGTGTCGCCGCCGATGACGATCTCGACGTGGGTGTCGTCGTCGATCTCGCGTTCCAGAGTTTCCTCGGCCAGATCGCGATCGATCTCGCGGATGACCAGTATGAGCCGTTGGATGGAACGAACGCTGGCGAAGGACCGCAGACTCCAGGTGAAGACGCGACGACCGGCGAGGGGTAGGAAGACCTTGCTCTGCTCCGCGCCGAACCGTGAGCCACTGCCCGCGGCCAGCACGACGCTCGCTGCCCGGGGCTGCTCAACGCGATGCGGATCGGTGATGGCTATCTCCCAGTGGTAACTGGCGTGAGTCGCCGTCGATGATGACGTGCGCGGGTCCTCGCTGAGTGCTGATCTTTGGTCGCCTCCACGCTCTCAGGATAGGTGTGATGGGCCGGACCGGACCGGACGTGGTCGCGAAGAAGCATCGCGGTTGGGATCTTCCCTGCTACGCGCCCTCCTGCGTATCGGCATTGTGGACCATGGACGGGTGTGACCCCCGGGCGGCGATGACCGGTGCGGGGCGCCCCTTCTTGCGGTTCTCGTCGAGTTCGACCATGGTCCGTTCGAAGGTGATGATGCGATGGCCTCGGCTCTTGCTGAACCAGAGCGAGCGGGCCCAGTTGTACAGGGTGCCGAGCCGGTTGCCCCAGCCGACCAGGTACGCGACGTGGATGAAGCCCCACATCAGGTAGGCGATGAAGCCGGTCGTCTTGACACCGAAGGCGTCGGCGACCGCGGCCTTGTGGCCGATTGTCGCCATGTTGCCCTTGTCGAAGTACTTGAACGGCGGTGGGACGGGCCCGCCGGTGGTCCGGGCGCTGATCAGCTTGGCGACGTACTTGCCCTCCTGCATGGCCGGCTGGGCCACCCCCGGGAGTTTGTTGAGCGAGACCATGTCGCCGACCGCGAAGACCTCGGGATGGCCGGGCAGGCTGCAGTCGGGGTTGACCGAGACCCGACCGGCCCGGTCGGTCTCGGCGCCCGTCTTCTCGGCCAACATCTCGGCCAGCGGGGAGGCCTGCACGCCGGCCGCCCAGATCCGGGTCCGGGCGCGGATCGTCTCGACCCCGTTCGGGCCCTTGACCGTGATGGACTCGTGGTCCATGTCCGTGGCCAGGGTGTTGAGGCGGATCTCCACCCCCATCTTCTCCAGGTGCTCCTTGGTGTAGCGCTGGAGCTTCTCCTTGAACGGGGGCAGCACCGCCGGCGCGCCCTCGAGCAGGATGATCCGGGCCTCGGTGGTGTCCACGGTCCGGTACTCCTGCGGCAGCACCAGGTGGGCGAGCTCGGCGAGCTGACCGGCCAGCTCGACGCCGGTGGGCCCGGCGCCGATGACCACGAAGGTGAGCCACTCGGCCCGCTCGGCCGGATCGGTGGCCATCTCCGCCATCTCGAACTTGGACAGAATGCCGTCGCGCAGGTAGCGGGCGTCCTCGATGGTCTTCATGCCCGGCGCGAACTCGGCGAACTCGTCCTTGCCGAAGTACGAGTGCGAGGCGCCGGCGGCGACGACCAGTGAGTCGTACTCCAGGTCGAGGGGCCGGCCGTCCGGGCCGAGGGCCCTGACCACCTTGTTGTCCAGGTCAAGGTCCTTGACCTCGCCCAACAGCGCACGCGCATTGCGCTGCTTCTTGATGGTGGCCCGGATGGCCGGAGCGATCAGACCGGGGGAGATCAGACCGGCCGCGACCTGGTACAGCAGGGGCTGGAACAGATGATGGTTGGTCCGATCGACGATCGTGACGTCCACCGGCGCATCCTTGAGATAGCGGGTCGCGTTGAGCCCGCCGAAACCGCCGCCGACCACCACCACGCGGTGTCGCCCGTTCGACATGCTTGCCTCCAAGTGTCAGTGCTGACCATCTTCTACGGTCGACCGCCGATCGGCCCGCCGCGAGGCGTGGTTGCTGCCCAGCGGTAGACGCCGACCGATTCTCGTCGCAGACGGATCGACCGCCCCGTGTCATACCGCATCCCGTACCGGGGATGGGCCACCGGGCGGCCGTCCTACCGCTGCACTGCCGGAAACTGTGACCGTCGTTACAGCTTGATCCCCACGTACTTGGTCTCCAGATATTCCTCGATGCCCTCGGTGCCGCCCTCGCGGCCCAGCCCGGAGGCCTTGACCCCGCCGAACGGGGCGGCCGGGTTGGACACGATGCCCTGGTTGATGCCGACCATGCCGGTCTGCAGTTTCTCCGCCACTGTCACAGCCCGCGTCAGGCTCTCGGTGAACGCGTAGGCGACCAACCCGAACTCGGTGTCATTGGCCTTGGCGATGGCATCCTCGTCGTCTTCGAAGGTCAGCACCGGGGCGACCGGTCCGAAGATCTCCTCGGTGAACACCCGAGCGGCGGTGGGCACCCCGGTCAGCACGGTCGGCGGGTAGAAATGCCCCGGCCCCTGGATCGCTGCGCCGCCGGTGAGCACGGTTGCGCCCTTGTCGACGGCGTCGGCGACCAGTTCGACGACCTTGTCAACCGCGGCGGCGTCGACCAGCGGACCCACCTGTACATCGTCCTGGACGCCTCGGCCGATGGTCATCGCGCCCATCTTCTGCGCCAGCCGGCGGGCGAACTCGTCGGCCACGCTGGAGTGCACCAGGAACCGGTTGGCGGCGGTGCAGGCCTCGCCGATGTTGCGCATCTTGGCCAGCATCGCCCCGTCCACCGCCTTGTCCAGGTCGGCGTCCGCGAACACCAGGAACGGGGCGTTGCCGCCCAGTTCCATCGAGGTCTTCAGCACGTTGCGGGCGGATTGTTCGATCAGCCGGCGGCCGACCTCGGTGGAGCCGGTGAAGGTCAGCTTGCGCAGCCGGGGATCGGCGATGATCGGCTCGGACACCTTCCCGGAGGACGAGGTGGTGATCACGTTGACCACCCCGTCCGGCAGCCCGGCCTCGATCAGCACCGCGGCCAGGGCCAGGGTGGTCAGCGGGGTCTGCGCGGCCGGTTTGATCACCGCGGTGCAGCCGGCGGCCAGCGCCGGGCCGAGCTTGCGGGTGCCCATGGCCAGCGGGAAGTTCCACGGGGTGATCGCGTACACCGGGCCGACCGGCTGCTTCATGGTCAGCAGCCGGGTGCCGCCGGCCGGGGCCACGCTGTACCGGCCTGCGATCCGCACCGCCTCCTCGGAGAACCAGCGGAAGAACTCGGCGCCGTAGGTGACCTCACCGCGGGCCTCCGCGAGGGGCTTGCCCATCTCCAGCGTCATCAGCAGGGCGATGTCGTCGGCCCGCTCGGTCAGCAGCTCGAATGCCCGCCGCAGGATCTCCCCCCGGGCGCGGGGGTCGGTCGCCGCCCAGTCGTCGGCCGCGGCGACGGCCGCGTCCAGCGCCTCGATGCCCTGCTGCGGGGTGGCGTCCGCGACCTGCGCGATGGTCCGCCCCGTCGACGGGTCCTCCACGTCGATCGTGGAGTCGGTGGTGATCCACTTGCCGCCGATCAACAACCCCTTGGGCACGGCACCCAGCACCCGGGACACGGTTTCGTCAGTGACAGCCACTGTCTTGCTCTCCTCGTCGTCCTTCTCGTTCGAACTTGCGGTCGCGGTGCCGGACCGCGCTGAACAACCCGGCTCCTGCGTCGCCGGGATGTCTGCGCCCGGTCCTACGGTGCTCAATGGCGGCCTCGCAAGCTCGGCCGACCAGAGGCCAGCTTGTCGATGACGCTCTCGATCACGTCAAGGCCCTCGGTCAGCAGGGGCTGGGGGATGACCAGCGGCGGCAGGAAGCGCAGTACGTTGCCGTAAGTACCCGCGGTGAGCACGACGACACCCTGCGCATGGCAGGCCTTGGCGATTGCGCCGGTCAGCGCCGCGTCCGGCTCGATGGTGCCGGGCTTGACCAGTTCCATGGCGATCATCGCACCGCGACCGCGGATGTCACCGATGGCGGCGTGCCGCGACTGCAGAGCCCGCAGCCGGATCAGCATGGTGGACTCGATGGCCCGCGCGGCCCCGGCCAGGTCGAGCTCGCGCATGGTGGCGATGGTGCCGAGGGCGGCGGCACAGGCCACCGGGTTGCCGCCGTACGTGCCGCCCAGGCCGCCGGCGTGCACCGCGTCCATGATCTCCGCGCGCCCCGTTACGGCGGCCAGCGGCAGCCCACCGGCAATGCCCTTGGCGGTGGCGATCAGGTCGGGCACGACGCCCTCGCGCTCGCAGGCGAACCAGTCGCCGGTGCGGCAGAAGCCGGTCTGGATCTCGTCGGCGATGAACACGATCCCGTTGTCCTTGCACCAGTCGGCGACGGCCGGCAGGAAGCCGGCGGCCGGCACGACGAAGCCGCCCTCGCCCTGGATCGGTTCGATCAGCACGGCGGCCACGTTGTCCGTGCCGACCTGGACGGCGATCTGGCCGATCGCGCGGGCCGCGGCCGCCGCGCCGTCGACGCCGGCGTCCCGGAACGGGTAGGACATCGGCACCCGGAAGATGTCCGGGGCGAACGGACCGAACCTGTGCTTGTACGGCATGTTCTTCGCGGTCAGCGCCATCGTCAGGTTGGTTCGGCCGTGGTAGGCGTGGTCGAACACCACGATCGCGCTGCGGCCGGTGGCGTGCCGGGCGATCTTGACGGCGTTCTCCACCGCCTCGGAGCCGGAGTTGAACAGCGCCGACTTCTTGGCGTGGTCACCCGGGGTGAGCTCGGCCAGCTGCTCGCACACCTGCACGTATCCCTCGTACGGCGTCACCATGAAACAGGTGTGGGTGAGGGCGGCGACCTGATCGGAGACCGCCTCGACGACCTTGGGTGCCGCGTTGCCGACGCTGGTGACCGCGATGCCCGAGCCCAGGTCGATCAGCGAGTTCCCGTCGACGTCGACCAGCACGCCGCCGCCGGCCCGCTCGATGAACACCGGGAACGCCGTGCTCACCCCGGCGGAGACCACGGTGTTCCGGCGGGCGAACAGCTCACGGGACTTCGGGCCGGGCAGTTCGGTGACGATGCGGCGTTCCTGGACCAGGTCGGAGAGTCCTGATGCGGTCGGCATCGTTGCGGTCATGAAGGTGCTCCTGTTCTCGGCGCTGGGCGTCCGGCCGGTTCGACATGCGTCGGCTCGTTGCTGTCCAGCCTTCCCGAATCCACCCGAGGCGGTAATGGTCATAAGTGGCGCATTACGATGCTTGTGATGGACAGAGTGGAGCATTCGTCGTGGCCCTGACGGTCCGCGCACTCGCCGACCAGCCGGATCTGGGAGTGCGGATCGTGGCCGGGGACGGTTCGGCCGGCGACCGGCCGATCACCTGGGTGCACGTCAGCGAGTTGGACGATCCGACTCCGTTCCTGTCCGGTGGGGAACTGCTGCTGACGACCGGGCTTTTCGTCCGGTCCGGCGTCGACCTGGACCGCTACGTCGAGAAGCTCTGCCGGGCGGGAGTCCTTGGGCTCGGCTTCGGAGTCGGCCTCAGCTTCCGGGAAATCCCCGATGGCCTCGTGTCGGCCGCCGGCCGGATGGGCCTGCCGGTCCTGGAGGTGCCGCGCCGCACCCCGTTCATCGCGCTGAGCCGGGCGGTCTCGCGGGCCCTGGCCGCGGACGAGTACGCCGCCGTGACACGCACTTTCACCGCGCAGCAGGAACTGACCAGGGCCGCGTTGTCGGCCCGGGCGCCGGACCGGGTGATCCGGCTGCTCGCCCGCAAGGTCGACGGCTGGGTGGCGTTGGTCGACGGTCGGGGCGGGCCCGT
The DNA here is from genome assembly GCA_044867945.1 of Nakamurella sp. Classification (GTDB taxonomy): domain Bacteria; phylum Actinomycetota; class Actinomycetes; order Mycobacteriales; family Nakamurellaceae; genus Nakamurella. The sequence continues at coordinate 5,969 of JBIOVW010000634.1, forward strand.
CGCGCTGAGCGGGGACCGGGCGGCGGTCGTGCTGCCGGCGATCGCCGTCGAGGTGGCCAGGCTGCATGAGCGAGGCTTGCCGAGCGAACCATCGGCACAGGCGCCGGCGCCGCATCCGGGTCACCGAGCCCGCGAGGCGTTCCGGAAAGGCAGCGGCGTGTCAAGCCGCGGGTCGTTCGGCGCCGGCTTCGAGATCGACGGCGACACCGTCAGCCTGCAACCGGTCGGCACCGCAGACCGGCGCCGGGCCTACCTCGCGGTCGGCCGGCCCGGACCGCTGTCGGCCGCGGACCGGCACCTGGTGAACGCCGCGGTGATGCTGCTGACCCTCGGGCTCGAACAGGACGCGGTCGCGCCGGATGCCGTTGCCGCGGTGCGCTCGGCGGTGCTCGAGTTGGCGTTCGCCGGGCAGCTGTCACTCGCCCGATCGGTCGCGTCCCGAATCGGCGCGCCGTTTCCGGACGATCCCGTCGTGGTGCTCGTCGTCAAGGTCGGTGTTGCGGCGGGCTCGGCGCCGGCTCCGACGATCGGCGATCCGGTGCTCGGGGCCGAGCTGGACGGCGAACTGGTCGTGGTGGTGCCCGAGGCCGCCGCCGCGACGATGGCCGCCGAGTTGGCGCAGGCGGGCCGCACGGTCGGCTTGTCCGCGGCGGCATCGGCCCTCGCGCTCGCGGTGGCCCGCGATCAGGCGCGACGCGCCGCCGACGCCGCCGCCGACCGGGCCGTGCCGGTGCTCGGCTTCGACGAGATCGGCGCGTCCGGCATCACCGGCCTGTTGGATCCCTCGCGGGCGGCGGCCTTCGCCGATTCGCTGCTGGCGCCGCTGGTCGAGCACGATCGGACCGGCCGTGGCGACCTGGTCGCCTCGCTGCGCGCATGGCTCGCCCACCACGGACAGTGGGACCCGGCCGCCGCCACCCTCGGTGTTCACCGGCACACCCTGCGCCGGCGGATCGGCTTGGTCGGGCGGTTGCTCGGCCGGGACCTGGACTCGCCGACTGCCCGCAGCGAGCTGTGGCTGGCGCTGCAGGTCGTGACCACCGCCGAGACCGCACCGCGCTGATCAATTCGGCGCTCACCCGGGCGGAGCGGGCGCGGAAACGCCAAGATGATCAGCGTGGCGGCAGGCACCAACCGCACGCGCCCGCCGCGGGAGAGAGGGACAGATGTCGGAGTCGAAGCCGCTCACCGCCAACAGCACCATCGGAAGTTGGCTCGACCACCCCGTCGGGGGTGCGCTGGTCCGCGGACTGCTCGCGCAGACCGGTGCCAGCGAGGAGATGCTGGCGCCGGTGAAGGGCCTGCCGCTGCAGCAACTCGTGGCGATGAGCCAGGGCAGGCTGCCGCAGTCCGTCGTCGACGATCTCGTGCTGCAGGCCAACGGTGGTGTCGCCCCGGTCGAGGAGGCGGACACCGGCTGGCAGGAGCACATCACGGCGGGCAGGTTCACCGGACGGACGGTGATCGTCACCGGCGCGGCGTCCGGGATCGGCCGGGCCACGGCATCCCGCATCGCCCGGGAAGGTGGGCGGGTGATTGCGGTCGACATCTCCGCCGAACGACTCGCCGAGTTCAAGGGCTCGCTGTCGGGGAACGACATCGAGACGGTCACCGCGGACATCGCCCGGCAGGAGCAGATCGACGCGGTGGTCAGCATGGCGGGGGAGACGATCGACGCGCTGGCGAACGTCGCGGGGATCAACGACGACTTCTCTCCGCTGCACGAGACCACCGATGCCATGTGGGACCGGGTCATCGCGATCAACCTGACCGGCGCGTTCAAGCTCGCCCGCGCGGTGATCCCGGCGATGCTCAAAGCCGGGAAGGGGTCGATCGTCAACGTCGCGTCCGAGGCTGGCCTGCGCGGGAACGCCTCGGGCAACGCCTACACGGTGTCCAAGCACGCGATGATCGGGCTGACCAGATCCGCGGCGTTCATGTACGGGCCGCAGGGCCTTCGGGTCAACGCGGTCGCCCCGGGTGGGGTCGCGACCGGCATTCCGATGCCCGCCCACATGTCCGAGACCGGTTCGGCGCGGCTGCGGCCGTTCCAATCGGCGATCCCGACGATCGCCACGGCCGAACAGCTCGCGGCATCCATCACCTTCCTGCTGTCCGACGATGGCATGAACATCAACGGCGCGATCCTGCCGTCCGACGGCGGCTGGTCCGTCCAGTAGCCGAACCGGCGCAGGCGCGTCGCCGCCATGCCTGGTGCCTATACCCCGAGCCCGTGCGGCTCGCGGCCCGGCGGCTGGGACGGGCGAGGCGTGAGCGGTTTGACCGGCCGCCAGCGCCGTGACACCGGCTTGCCCGGGTGCACGACGACCTCCTGCTCGCGGCGGCCGGAGCAGTGCACCAGCATGATCGGCTCGTCCCCGTCGAGGGTGTACTCGACCTTGCCCGGGGTGATTTCGACGTGCAGCCGCAGGTGTCTCGGGCGGACCGAGAAGCGCAGCCGATGCCAGCCGGGCGGAAGTTGCGGCCGGAACAGCAGCCGGTCCGAGAAGGTGCGCATGCCCCCGAATCCTGCGACGAGCGCGAGCCAGCCGCCGGCCAGGGACGCGATGTGCAGGCCGTTTCGCGCATTGTTGTGCACGTCCCGCAGGTCCGTCAGCGCGGCTTCCGCCAGGTAGTCGGCCGCGAGGTCGAGGTGGCCGACCTCGGCGGCCAACACCGCCTGGGTGCATGCAGACAGCGACGAGTCGCGCACGGTGAGCGGCTCGTAGTACGCGAACGCGCGCGCCTTCTCCTCGGCCGTGAACGCATCCCCGCACCAGTGCATGGCCAACATCAGGTCGGCCTGCTTGACCACCTGTCTCGGGTAGAGCTCGAAGTACGGCGCGTGCAGCAGCAGCGGGTACTCGTGCTCGCGGGCCGAGCGCTCGAAATCCCAGACCTTCCAGTCGGTGAACCCGCGGCACTGCTCGTGTACCCGCTTGTTCGCGTTGTACGGCAAGGCCATCCGCTCGGCGGCCGCCAGCCAGGATGCGATCTCGTCCGCCGACACCTCCGGTGTCGGCCAACGCTGCGCCGCCTGCGCGGCCGACCGCAGGTTCTGCGCCGCCATCAGGTTGGTGTAGACGTTGTCGTTGCACAACGCTGTGTACTCGTCCGGTCCGGTCACGCCGTCGATGTGGAACTCGCCGTCGTCGCCGGTGTAGCCGAGCGACATCCACAGCCGGGCCGTCTCGATCAGCAGCGGCTGCGCGCAGCTCTGCCCGAAGTCCTCGTCCCCGGTCCACCACAGGTAGCGCGCCGCCGCGACCGCGATGTCGGCATTGACGTGCACCGCGGCCGTGCCGGCCGGCCAGTACGCCGAGCACTCCTGGCCGCGAATCGTCCGCCACGGGAACGTCGCTCCCGCAAGCCGCAGGGTCCTGGCCCGTTCCCTGGCCTGCTCCAGGGTGGACAGCCGCCAGCGCAGCGCGTCGCCGGCAGCCTTCCGTGCGGTGGCGGTGAGCAGGGGCAGCACGAACGACTCGGTGTCCCAGAACGCGTGCCCGTCGTAGCCGGTGCCGGTCAGGCCCTTGGCCGCGATCGCCCGCCGCTCGGCCCTTGCCCCGGCCTGATAGGTGTGGAAGATGCCGAACCTGACGGCCTGCTGGATCTCGGGCGGGCCGTCCAGTTCCACGTCCGCGCCGGACCAGAAGTCGGCGAACGCGGTCTCCTGCTCACCACGGACACCCTCCCATCCGGCGTCCAGCGCACTGAGCAACGCAGCCGAAACCTGATCGCGCAGCGCCGGGACGGACCGCCGGCTCGACCATCCGTAGGCGACGAACTTGACCATCCGCAATTGCTCGCCGAGCTCCAGCGCAGTCGAGACCCCCACCCTGGCCCAATTCGGGTGCTGCGCAGTGATCTCGGCCGCGTGCCCGCTCGGCGTGAAGATCCGATGATCCATCGCCACTGCCAGCTGCAGCTTGCTCAACCGGGTGCGATGCACCAGCAGCGCACGCAACCCCTCCGCGACGAACTCCACCGGCTCGAGCGCGTCGTCGATCACCGCGGTCACCCGCGGGTCGTCGGACTGCCGTGGCGTCGGCTCGTTGGTGACCAACTCGGACTGCGCGACGACCCGCAGCGGCTCGTCGACCGGTTCGACGCGGTAATCGATCGCCAGCAGCGAGCGGCGGGTCAGCGAGACGATCCGGGTGCTGCGGATCCGAACCTTCCTGCCGGCGGGCGAACACCACTCGGTGACCCGCTCGAGCATGCCCCGGCGCAAGTCGAGAATGCGTTCGTGCGAGACGATCTCGCCGTAGCGAAGGTCGAGCGGCTCGTCGTCGACGAGCAGCCGGATCAGCTTGCCGTCGGTGACGTTGACCACGGTCTGCCCGGATTCCGGGTAGCCGTACCCGGACTCGGCGTAGGGCAGCGGGCGCGACTCGTAGAACGAGGCGAGGTAGGTGCCCGGCAACGCCGCCGGGTCGTTCTCGTCCAGGTTGCCGCGCACACCGATGTGCCCGTTCGAGAGGGCGAACACCGACTCGGCCACGGCGAGGCTCGCCTGATCCAGGCCGATCTCGCGGACCCGCCACGGCTCGACCACGAACCGGTGAGTGCCGTGCAGCCTGTGCGAGCCGACCCGTTCCTCCCGCTCCGGGTGGCCGTCGTGCCCCCGGTCGCGGCCGGCGTCGAGCCGTTCCGCCTCGCTCACAACAACTCCTCGAGGTCGTTGATGACGACGTCCGCGCCGTGCTCGCGCAGTGCCGCGGCGTGCCGGTCGTCGCGCCGGTTCACTCCGACGACGTAGCCGAACCCGCCGCGCCGGCCGGCCTCGACGCCGGATGTGGCGTCCTCGAAGACCGCGGCCTGCACGGCCGGGACACCCACCGTGGCCGCCCCGGCGAGGAACGAGTCGGGGGCCGGTTTGCCCGCGATCCCCTGCACGGCGATCGTCACACCGTCCACCCGGTCCTCCACGAGTTCGGCCAGGCCGGTCACCCGCAGCACATCGGCGGTGTTCGCGCTGGAGGAGACGACGATCCGGCGCAGCCCCGCGTCGCGGGCGGCCCGGAGATAACGACGCGAGCCCTCGAAGACCTCGACCCCGTCGTCGTGGATGCGTCGCCGCACGTCGGCGTTCTTGCGCTCGCCGATCGCCTCGACCGTTTCGGCGTCGGGGGTGTCGCCCGGACCGCCCTCGGGCGGCCGGATCCCGCGGGAGCGCAGAAAATCGCGGACGCCATCGAGCCGCGGCTTGCCGTCCACGTACTCGGCGTAGTCGTCCTCGGTGAACGGCGGCTCGCGGTGCGCGGCAAGGACGGGGTCGAACGTGGCCTTCCAGGCCGCGCGGTGCACGGCCGCGGTGTCGGTGAGCACCCCGTCCAGGTCGAACAGACAAGCGCGAATGGCGTCAGGTAGTCCGAGCACGGGTCGATCGTTCCACCGAAGAGACGTGATCCAAAGCCCATCCGTTGGCCACTCTCGGCCCTTCTTGAGCGATTCAGTAGGGCAGAACCCGGCAAATGGATGCCCATCACCGGACCGCCGGCCACGGGCACAGCAGGCCTCGCGTGGCTCCACCGGAGTACTCAGTTCTGCGACATCGCGTCCGACGTTGCCGGTGTGCGGTTCCTCCCATCACCGCTACCGGCGGTTGAGAACCATGGCCGCACAACTCGACGAGGGGAGGTGAACAACGATGACGATCCAGGAAAAGGCGCAGGCGCTGATTGCGATGTCGGCCGAGCAGGCCGAGTCGCTGCGCGAGTGGGCGCTGGCCGAGGACATGGCCTTCGAGGCCTTCGCCAGCCAGTACGTCCCGCACGACCCGGTGGGTTTCTGCAAGGGCTGCCACACCTGAGCACCCGTCTTGCCGACGGAGAGGGTCCCGGTCCCCGGGCCGGGGCCCTCGCCGCCCAGGCACGTGCACTCCGCCGCCCACGACCTCCCCCGATACCCGCGAGCGAACGAAGGACCCTGCGATGACACCCCTGCTGCTCCGGTCGGCGCCGCATGTCGAGGACATCCGGTCGGTCAGCATGGACTTCCAGGTCCGCGTCGGCCGGCCGCGCGTGACGCCCCGCGACGGAGCTCAGCCCTGCGTCCTGCTCGTCACCCGTGCCGACGACGGTGAAATGGACGAGCTGTCCTTGTCCCTGGCCGCGCGGGGAATTCCGGTCGTGCGGCTGGACAGTGATCGTTGCGTCGGCGAGACCCTCAGCTGGGACCCGGAATTCGGGGTGATCCGGCTGGACGGAGAGAACTTTCGTCCGGCGGTGATCTGGCAGCGGTACTTCGTGGCAGCCTCCATCGCCGCCGCCGATTCGACCGCAACGCTGTACGCCCGCGAACAGTGGGCCGCATTCGTCGCGGCGGTGACGTCGACCGGTTCCGCCCTGTCTGCGCCTGCGTCGACCGTGCCGCGCACGATCAACGCGTCCTGCCCGCCCGGACTGCCCGATCGGATCACCCAACTCCAGGTCGCCAGGTAAGCGGGACTCCGGGTTCCTGCCTCACTGGTCACGACCAGGCCGGCCGACGCGGTGCCGAGCATTGCCGGGATGTCGGACCTGCTGGTCAAGAGCCTGGGCCAGCACCTGATCGAGGATCCGCCGGGACGGATGCGCGGGGTGTTTCCGCGTCGGGTCACCCGGCAGGAACTGTGCGACGGAACAGGTGTCGAACCAGCTCCCGTGCTGGTTCAGGAGTTCGTCGAAAGTGAGCGGGAGCTGCGGGTGCATGTCGTCGGTGACCGATTCTTCGGCTACGCCGTCACCCGGCCGACACCGGCCGCGCCGTGGACCGACCCTGATTCCGTTGTGGTGGAGCCGATCCCGGTCTCCGCGCAGCTCAGCGCGCGGCTGACCTCGGTGGCACGCGCATTCGGTCTCGACGTCGCCGGGTTCGATCTTCTCGACACGGCAGAGCCGGTCTTCCTGGAGGTGAACCCGGAGGGCAGCTGGCGATGGGCGGAGACCCGCTGCGGCTCGGTCGCCGTCTCCGAGGCCACCCGGGACCTGATCATCCGAACCTTCGACGAATCGAGCGCCGCATGACCCTCGTCAAGTCCGCCGGATGTGCCGTGCTGTTCTGGCAGGACGGAAAGCTGGTGTGGGACGACTACCTTCGTCACGAGCAGTTTGCGCTGACCGCCCGCAGCGAGCGCGTGGTCAGATGGTTCGCCGACTGGCGCGAGCTGGAGAGCGCGCGCGGGCTGGGCGAGCAGGAATACCTGGTCGCCGATCGGCTCCTGGATGCCGGCGTGCTCATCCGTCGTGACTCCCCGCAGGATCTGGCCGAGCGGCGGGTGCTGGCGGAATGGGCGGACTTCGGAACGGCCGCCCGCTACTTCCATTTCGCCGCCCGGACCGACACGACGTCCCACTATCTCGACCTCGACGCCGACCGCGAGCGGACGGCTGCTCGAGTACGGGCCGATCCGCCGCCCCCCGTCGCCAAGACCTACCCGGATCACCCCCTCGTCCCGCTGAATG
>JBIOVW010000635.1:0-6493 GCA_044867945.1 Nakamurella sp.
CGCAGTTGCACCAGTCGCAGCAGTGAGCGGCCTCGGCTGAGGTGGTCGAGGATGACCGTGCCGGTGGACTCGTCGACAGCATCGAGGAACAGGGTCTGCAGAGCGGGACGCATGCCGCGGTCGGGGGTTTCCTCGGCCAGCAGCGCGGGATATGGCATGGGCTGCAACTGGTCGAGCAGCGGCGGGGCGATGCGGCGGAGGGGCCGCACCGCGTCCTCGGGGTCGCCGGGCCCGGCAAAGCAGACGCGAGCCACCAGGACTGGGCGACTCGCCGCCTCCGGTGGGACGCCGGGCCGGGCCGGCGCGGGCATGATGTTCGCGATGACGGTCAACCCGCGGCCGGCTTCCGCGCACGCCGTCGCCGTCGCGGCGATCGTCTGGGGGGTCGCCGGCAGGACCAGCAGCCCTCCGTACACCTGGGCGAGGGCGGCGAGCCGGTAGCGGAATCGGGTGACGATGCCGAAGCTGCTGCCGCCGCCGCGGATGGCCCAGAACAGGTCCGGGTCACGGTCGGCGTCGACGAGACGGATGTGTCCGTCGGCGGTGACGATCTCGGCGGCCAGCAGGTTGTCGACGGTCAGCCCGTGCCGGCGGGCGAGGAACCCGATGCCGCCGCCGAGGGTCAGGCCGCCGATGCCGGTGCTAGGTGTGTCGCCGAAGCCGACGGCTAGCCCGTGCCCGCCGAGGTTTCTGGTCAATGCACCGGCGGTGAACCCCCCGCCGGCCCAGCAGCTGCGGTCGGCGGCGTCCACGTCGAGGTCGGTGAGGTTGCCGAGGTCCAGGAGTAGTCCGTCCCCGGTGCTGTGCGTGGTGTGGCCGCCACCGCGCACGAACAGCGGTGTGTCGCTGCCGGCGGCGACCCGCACGGTCGCAGCGACATCGGCGGCCTCCTTGGGCCGTACGACTGCGATCGGGTGAGCCGTACGGTGGGCGAAGAACGGGGTACGGGCCTGGTCGTAGCCAGGATCGCCGGGAAGCAGCACCGCGCCCTCGACCAAAGAGCGCAGGGTGCCGATCAGGTCGGGCCGGGTCAATCGCACAGCTTCTCCCTCGCTACGTCGCGGGTGTGTTGGCGCGCTGGTCAGAGGCACACCATCACCGTCCTGCGCCCGGCTGGCCGGCTGTATCCCTTGATTGGGGGATCCGGGCCGCAAGCCTGATTAGGCGGCTTCCGGTGGGGGTAGGACAGACAGATGAACGCGACACTGTCTCCCGCGCTGCGGCGGCGGCTGCGGTCCGAGCTGGTGCACCAGGCGTCGACCGCCGACACCGTGACGGAAGTGTTCGAAGTGGCGGCCCACCGGCTGCACGAGCTGGTCCCGCACGACGCTGCGGCGTGGGTGATGACCGATCCGGCCACCGGATTCCCGAGCGCCCCAAGCCTGCTGGACGACTTCACGGCGCCGATGGAGATGTGCACCGAACACTGGCATCGCGAGTACGTCGAACCCGACCACAACCATTTCCGGCAGCTGGCCCGGGCCGCCGTCCCGGCGGCCGCGCTGCGCGCCACCACCTCCGATCCGCAGCGCAGCTCACGGTTTCGCTGGTTCATGCGCCCGCTCGGCTACGGCGATGACCTGCGAGCGGTGTTCCGGGTCGGCGACACCTCGTGGGCGGTCACCACCTTGTGGCGGCGAGAAGGACGGCCGGCGTTCTCCCCGGCCGAGGCGGAGCTGGTCGCGGGTTTGTCGGCGCCGTTGGGGGACGCGGTACGGCGGCTGGTCCGCGAGGAGTTCGCCGGCAGCGTTACTGGGCCAACGCAACGGCCCGGGCTGTTGATGTTCGACGAGCGGAGCCGTCTGGTCTCGGTCAACGAACACGTCGCCCGATGGTTGGACGAGCTTCCCCGCCAGGAGCTGGTTCCGACCCAGTTCGGCCTCCAGCTGCCGCTGTGGCTGGTGGTCACCGCGGTCCGGGCGCGGGACTCCCTCGCGGCGGGCGGTGACGGTCTGGCCCGGACCCGGGTGCGGTCCCGGGCGGGTCGCTGGCTCGTCGGCCACGCGTCGGCCACCCGTGACGCCAACGGCGCACCCGCCGGGGCGGCGGTGACAATCGAACCGGCCACCCCATCGCTACTGGCCTCTATCGCGGTCGAGGCCTACGGACTGACCTCCCGGGAACAAGAGATCACCCGGCAGATCGCCGGCGGCGCCGGCACCGACGACATCGCGACCACCGTGTTCCTGTCGCCCCACACCGTCCGGGACCACGTGAAGTCGATCCTCACCAAGGTAGGCGTGTCCAGCCGCGGCGAGCTCGTCGCCACCTTGTACACCGAGCAGTACGAGCCCACCCATCTCGCCGGCGTGGGCGGCCAACAGACTGCCGCGCCGGCATGACGCGGGCTCCGACCTCAGACGCCACCCGGCCGGCCGCGGCCGCGGATCAGGTCGGCCGCCTTCTCGGCAATCATGATCACGGCGGCATTGGTGTTGCCGCGCGGGATGGTGGGCATCACCGAGGCGTCGACGACGCGGAGACCTTCGATGCCGTGCACCCGTAGATCAGGGTCGACGACCGATGCACTGCCTGTACCTATCGCGCAGCTGCCCACCGGGTGGTACAGCGTTTGGACGTTGCGCCGCGCATAGGCGTCGAACGCGTCGTCGTCGAGGGTGTCGCGGTCGCGAAGGTAGGGGCGGTCGAGCAGCCGGGTCAGGGTGGATTCGGCGCACAGCTCTTGCAGCAGGTGGTAGCCGGCCCGCAGGGCCTGGCGGTCGGCGGCCTCGGTGTCGAGTTGGAGGTCAATGACGGGCGGGCTGGCCGGGTCCGGGTCCCTCAGCCGGATGGTGCCGCGGCCCCGGGGCGTGAGCAGGCTGAGCAGCGCCGTGAACGCGGCCGGTGCCGCCGGGTCGAGGTAGTCGGCGAATGGCAGCGCCGCCGCGTGGACCTGCATATCGGGTGCTGCTGCGTCCGTGGTGGAGAAGAACCCGCCGGCCTCGCCGATGTTGGACGACGCGGGACCGGTCCCGTGCTGTGCCCAGGCGGTGTGGGCGGCCGGGTCGGCCGCCAGGGCACGTAGATCGGTGGTGCCGGTGGTGGTCCAGATCACCGGCAAGGTGGGATGGTCCTGCAGGTTCGCCCCGACACCCGGCAGATCGGCCGTGACGGCCATCCCGTGCCCGCGCAGATGGTCGGCGGGGCCGATGCCGGAGCGCAGCAGCAGCTGGGGGCTGGCGATGGTGCCGGCACACAGCAGCGCCTCGGTGTCGGCCCGGACCTCGGCCACTCCGGCGGCGTCGCGGTAACGCACGCCGACAGCCCGGCGGCGGCGAACGGCGACCCGATCCACGACCACGCCGGTACGGACGGTCAGATTGGGCCGGGCAAGGGCCGGGCGCAGATATGCGTCCGCCGTCGACCAGCGCCGCCGCCGGTGGGTGGTGGTCTGGAAGAACCCCGCCCCGAGCTGGTCGACCCCGTTGAAGTCGGGGGTGTAGGCCAGGCCGGCGGCGGTGGCCGACTCCACCCAGGCCTCGGTCAACGGGTGGCGATAGACGGGATCTTCGACATGCAGGGGTCCGTGCGTGCCGTGGAAGGGCGCCCCGAGCCGGCTGTTGGCTTCGGCGCGGATGAAGTAGGGCAGCACATCGCCGTACCCCCAGCCGTCGGCACCGCCGGCCCGCCAGTCGTCGAAGTCGCGCCGGTTGCCGCGAATGTAGATCATGGCGTTGAGTGACGACGAGCCGCCGAGCATCCGGCCGCGCGGGATGGCGATCGGCGGCCGGTGCGCCTCGCCGTCGTGGGCGGCGGAGAACGCCCAGTCGGTCGGGCCGCCGAACAGCGTCGGGAACGCGGCCGGTATCGCGACGGCCGCGGCATCATCGGGCCCACCCGCCTCCAACAACAGCACCGTCCGGGTGGGATCTGCACTGAGCCGGTCGGCCAGCACGCAGCCGGCGCTGCCGGCGCCGACGATCACATTGTCGTAGGTAGGGACGGGCATCGGAAGCTCCTGTGGGGCTGAACGAGGCGAGTGAGCAGGGACCGACCTCAGTGGCACGGCGGTGACGCCGAGGTCTCACCACCGTGGCGCTGCGAACCGCGACCGCCCATCCCTCGATCTGAGGGTTCCCGGCGATCCCCCTGCATGAGGGATGGCCCGGACGCGACCAACCACACAGAGTGGCGATGTCTGCGCCCGTCTAGCAACGCGCACGCCAAGGCACCGGCCACAACCTCGAACCCCACCACTCGACGATCACCTCAGGGAGTTGCGATGACTGACGCGAACCGCACGATGGCGAGGACGCTCGGCTCGGCCGCTTTGATGGCAGCCGGAGCCTCGTTGATGCTGACGATCGGCCCGGCGCCGGCCGCGGCCGAGCCGTTGGCCAAACCGCCGGTGGCGTCGTCCACCATCCGATGTGAGGCGGCGAGCAGCGGCCGAGAGGCCAGCAAGTACGCGGGCCTGTCCGCCTCGTACGCCTACGACAAACGGTTCGTCGCTGGTCCGAAGTTCGAGCAGGGCGAGCTCGACGACCACACTCCGCAGGGCGTCGTCTGGTGGGAGGACTGGAAGGGCGATCAGAGCGGGGAGGACCTGTTGCTGGTCTCCGCCTACGGCCAGGGCTTCGCGCACGTGATCGGGCTCGACCCGGCGTCGGGGCGCACCGTCGGCACGGTCTCGATCAAACCGCGTCCGGGCGATACCGAGCAGACCCACGCCGGAGCAATCGGGCTGAATAGCAATTGGCTGTTCGTCGACGGCCCGAAAGTGAAGCCGTGGCACACCATCCGCAAGTACAGCCTGGCGTCGCTGCGTGCCGCGATGGCGGCGCGCGACGGGGAGATCAGCCCCGCTGGTCAGGACCGCAAGGTGTACGGGGGCGGCGACTCCCACTACCGGCTGAGCTACTCGGTGCGGTGAGCCCCATGAGCCACCCTGCGGCAAGGCGCAAATCCCCTCATCCGAGGGTTCCCTCCGCCACGGACAGCCACCACGACACATCGCGGCGCACCCTGGAGGATGTTGTCATGTCCGAATCGGCAGCAAACCCGATCTCCGAGATCCGGGTTTCGGATCCTGGTGCGGGACCGTATGCGATCACTGTCGGCCCCGACGGAGCCCTGTGGCTCACCCTGGTCCACCGCGGCAGCATCATCCGGTTGAGTGCCGACGGCGCCCTGACCGAGTTCCCGCTCGATCCGCCGACCTGCGGCCCGATGATGATCACCGCCGGTCCCGACCAGGCCGTGTGGTACACCCGGTCGCGGGACCACCAGATCGGCCGGATCGGCCTTGACGGCGAGTCCCGCACCTTCCCCATCCCGACCGCCGACGCCGCTCCCTACGGCATCGCCGCAGGCCCGGACGATGTCGTGTGGTTCACCGAGCTGAACGGCGACCGGATCGGCCGGCTCACCGTCGCCGGTGACCTCACCGAGTTCGCCCTGCCCATCACCGGCGGCTACCCCTCAGCCATCACCGCCGGCCCCGATGACGCGCTGTGGTTCACGCTCAATCAGGCGAACGCGATCGGACGCATCACCCTCGACGGCGACATCACGGTGCACCCGATTCCCACCCCGGATGCTGCGCCGGTCGGTATCACCAGCGACGGCGAAGCCGTGTGGTTCGTCGAGATCGCGGCCGGCCAGCTCGGCCGCCTCACCGCCACAGGGGAGGTCGAGACAGAGGAGGTCGAGGAGTTCCCGCTACCCGACCGGGCCGCCAAACCGCACGCCATCGCCGCCGCCGGGGTCGGTGAGTGTTGGTTCACCGAATGGGCCAACAACCGCATCGGTCACCTGACTCCCACCGGCGAGATCATCGAGCACAACCTCCCCTCGCCTGCATCGGAGCCCCACGGCCTCACCGTCGACCCTGACCGCGCGGTGTGGGTGGCCCTCGAGACCGGCAGCGTCGCGAGGCTCGCCGGATCGATAGACGACGACTGATCGGATCACACCGCCGGGCCGGCGACGTTCCGGTCGGGCTACAGCTCGCCGGTCCGCGCCGTTGAGCATCATGTCGGCTCTGCCGGAACGGACCGGCAGGGGAGGCGGTCGGGGCTCGAGCCGACCTGAGAACCGGCGTGTATCGACGCGCGCCACCGGCGTCAACCGCCGTCGCCGTCGGAGCTTTGTTCGACCTTCCGGTAAGCAGCTTGGTCTCGACAGCCGAGGTCAAGTACCGGCTTTGTCGTTCCAGTCGACCAGCTGGACGATGATCCCGTTGGGGTCGCGGACCTGGAATGCCCGCTCCCCCCACTCCTCGGAGGTCAGGGGCATGGTGATGGTCACGTCCTCGGCCTGTAGTCGGGCCAGCTCACCTTCTAAGTCGTCGACGACGAAGGCCAGGATCAATCCGGTAGCGTGCACGTCGCGCTGATCCGTCGGCAGCGTGGGCATGCCCTGGGTCAAGAACACCACGTTCATGCCCACGTCGTCACGGGTCAGCGAGGCGAAGCCGTCGGCGGCCATCTCCTCGACGAATCCGAAGTGGTCTTGCAGAAACCGGCTGGACGCGGCAGCGTCGGCCACGTTG
>JBIOVW010000636.1:0-2787 GCA_044867945.1 Nakamurella sp.
GCGATGATCATGGGCCCGCTGGCCGCGTGGTTGATGAAGAAGGTCGACGCGATCTGGGAAGGCAAGATCAAGCCGGGCTTCGAGATGCTGGTGAACAACTTCTCCGCCGGCATTTTGTCGGCCGGGATCGCGGTGGCCGCGTTCTATGTGTTCGGCCCGATCATCGAGGCGGTGTCGAACGCGTTGGGCAACGGCGTGGACTGGTTGATCAGCCACAGCCTGCTGCCGTTGGCCAGCATCATCATCGAGCCGGCGAAGGTGTTGTTCCTGAACAACGCGATCAACCATGGGGTGCTCACCCCGTTGGGTATCAACCAGGCGGCGGAGACCGGGCAGTCGATCCTGTTCCTGCTGGAGGCCAATCCGGGCCCGGGTGTGGGCCTGCTGATCGCCTATTCGATCTTCGGGACGGGGCTGGCCAAGAGCACCGCGCCGGCCGCGGCGATCATCCAGTTCTTCGGTGGGATCCACGAGATCTACTTCCCGTACGTGCTGATGAAGCCGTTGACGCTGCTGGCCACGATCGGCGGCGGCATGGTCGGCATTCTGACCCTGACCATCTTCAACGCCGGGCTGCGGGCGCCGGCCGCTCCCGGGTCGATCATCGCGGTGTTGATCCAGACCCCGGGCAGCAGCCTGTTCGGGGTGGCGCTGTCGGTGTTGCTCGCCGCGATCACCAGTTTCGTGATCGCGTCGATCATCCTGCGGGCCAGTCGCAGGTCCGAACAGAGCGGTGACCTGGCCGCGGCGACCGCGCAGATGGAGGGGATGAAGGGCAAGAAGAGCGCGGTGTCGGGTGTGCTGACCGACATCGAGGCCGCGAAGGAGGAGGCCGACGAGGCCCGGGAGGCGGCCACCAGGACCACGCCGATCCACAAGATCGTGTTCGCCTGTGACGCGGGCATGGGCTCGTCGGCGATGGGCGCCTCGGTGCTCCGGAACAAGATCAAGAAGGCCGGCTTCGGTGACGTCACCGTGGTGAACATCGCCATCGCCAACCTGGTCGACGACGTGGACCTGATCGTCACCCACCAGGACCTGACCCCGCGGGCCAGGGACAAGGCGCCAAAAGCGCAGCATGTCTCGGTGTCCAACTTCATGAGCAGCCCCAAGTACGACGAGATCGTCGAGGAGCTCAAGATCACCAATCCGCAGGGCAGCAGCGCGTAAGGACGGCGCTGAACCCATCCCAGTGCACCCCGGGGGTCGTGCCCGATCCCCGGGGTGTTCCATGATCGAACGGACCCTTCACCGGCGCACGGTCACGGCCCTGCGGGGTCCGTGCTTCTGTGCCATTGTCAGACCGACCATCGACAGGATCGAACCGCCAAGGGAGTCAGCCGAACATGAGCGACATCTTGACCGTGTCCCAGATCAAGACCCCGGGCACCGCAGCCGGCAAGGACGAGGCGATCCGGGAGGCCGGGCAGATCCTGGTGGATTCGGGCGCCGTCGTCCCGGACTACATCGACGCGATGTTCGAGCGGGAGAAGTCGGTGTCCACCTACATGGGCAACTTCCTGGCCATTCCGCACGGCACCAACGAGGCCAAGGATTCGATCAAGGCCTCCGCGCTGTCGGTGGTCCGGTACGAGAATCCGATCGACTGGGACGGCAACGAGGTCCGGTTCGCCATCGGCATCGCCGGGTACGAGGGCGGGCACCTGGAGATCCTGGGCAAGGTCGCGGTGATCTTTTCCGACATGGATGAGGTGGACAAGCTCATCGCCGCCGGATCCGCACAGGAGATCTACGACCTGCTCAACGCCGTCAACGAAGACTGATACGGCGGACCGAGATGAGCCGGACAGCCGTTCATTTCGGCGCGGGGAACATCGGCCGCGGCTTCGTCGGGCTGTTGCTGCACCGGGCCGGGTACGAGGTGGTGTTCGCCGACGTGGCCGACGCCCTGATCGGTGCCCTGCAGACGACACCTGGCTACCAGGTGCTGGCGGTCGGCCTGGAGTCCTCCACCGAGCGTGTCGACAACTATCGGGCGGTCAACAGCCGGACCGAGGAGACCGCCCTGGTCAAACAGATCGCGGCGGCGGACATCGTGACCACCGCGGTGGGCCCGACCGTGCTCAAGTTCCTCGCCCCGACCATCGCGGCCGGGCTGCTGGCCCGGCCCGCGGACGCGGCGCCGGTTGCGGTGATGGCGTGCGAGAACGCGATCAACGCCACCGACGTGCTGGCCGGGCACATCCGGGAGCACTGCTCGGCCGCCGAATGGGCCGCCGTCGCCGAGCGGGCGGTGTTCGCCAACACCGCGGTGGACCGGATCGTGCCGGCCCAGGCGACCGACGGGCTGGACGTCACGGTCGAGACCTACTTCGAGTGGGCGATCGAGACGCCGCCGTTCGCCGGCGCGCCGCCGGCCATCCCGGACGCCACCTGGGTGAGCGACCTGGCCCCCTACATCGAGCGAAAGCTGTTCACCGTCAACACCGGTCACGCGACCACCGCCTACCACGGGCAGGTTCGCGGGATCAGCAAGCTGTCCGACGCGCTGGCCGACGAGCAGGTCGGTGCGGCGGTGCGGGGCGTGCTGGCCGAGACCAAGGCGCTGCTGGTGGCCAAGCACGAGTTCAGCGACGAGGCCCAGCAGGCCTACGTCGACAAGATCCTCACCCGGTTCGCCAACCCGCACCTGCCGGACACCACCGAACGGGTCGGCCGTCAGCCACTGCGCAAGCTGTCCCGGCATGAACGGCTGATCGGGCCGGCCGCCGAGCTGGCCGAGCGGGGCGTCACGCCGCAGCACCTGCTGACCACCGTGGACGCGGC
>JBIOVW010000637.1:0-3719 GCA_044867945.1 Nakamurella sp.
CACCGCGGCCGCCGGCCAGTTGCCCGGACCGCGGACGGTGATGTAGGAGACGGCGTTGCCCTCACACAGGAAGTCCTCGACGTGGCAGCCGACAAACCACGACCGGGCTTCGTTCGGGTCCGGCGCGTCGAGCAGCCGCGGCCGGGGCAGCGGAGTGATGCCGCGGTAGGCGTCCATCGGCGCCTGCATGATCTGCCCCGCGATCACCCCGACCGCCTTGGCGACGCCGGGGATCTGCATCGCCGAACGCACGTCGTACACCGTTGTCAGCGGCCCGGCCACCGGGACCTCATGCGGCCACACCACCCGGTTGTACGGCTGGGTGATCGCCGGCCCGTCGAAGACAGCGGCCCCGGCCCGGGCGCGCGAACGCGCCAGCGAGCGGGCACGCGAGCGGCGGCGAGTACTCACCGGCAGCTCAGCTGTTCGGCCACGACGTCAGGATAGCCGCGAATCATATGATTGATCCGCGTCTGCTCCGTGCAGTCCGTGCACGCGGGGACGTCGGTTCGAGGGGGAACCGGCGTCCCCGTTGCGTTCACCGGATCCGGAACGGCGCCGGCGGCACCGTGTGATCCCACGCCCACAGCGCCAAACTGCCCGCCCTGATCGGCGAGATCTTCGCGTCAGGCGTCGGCCGGCCCCACACCCACCGGTCACCGACCTCCCGCTTACCGGCCACGTCCGCGGCCGCGTCGAAGGCGGGGTGCGGGCGTACCCGGGCGGTGCGGTCGGCCAGGCCGCGCAGGAACATCGGCGCCGCGCCGGCGACATCGTCGAAGGTGGCCGGGTGCAGGTCGATGCCGGCGCGTAGACACTCATCGCCCACGTCGACGGCCGGGCCCATCCGGTCGTACCAGCGCGCCCGCGGGCGCAGCCGCTCGATCAGCTCGGTCAGGCGGGCCGGCACCCACGACACCCCCGGCCGGAAGTCGACCAGCTCGACGTGCCCGACCCCGACCGGATCGCGCCAGGCGGCCACGATCGCCGCGGACGCGCCGTCGCGGTCCACATCCAGAGCGAGCGCGGCAACGCCCGGCGGCGGTAGCGGGGTGAACGCGTCGGCGGCCAGGCTCCACAGCAGCGCCGGGATGGTGCGTTCGGCGGTGATGCCGGTCCACCGATTGCCGTAGGCGCGGGCGAACTCGTCCACGCTCATCAGCGCGGCCGCGTCGGCCAGCGCCCGGGGGCGCAGGGTGTAGCCGTTGGCGGGGTGGGCGGCGGCCACCGCGAGCAGGTCGGTGGGGTCGACGTCGTCGCCGATGGAGTACTCGAAGTAGGCCATGCCGGTGGTGGCGCCGGCCTCGGCGGCCAGGCGGCCGGCGTCGACAAGGCCGCGCAGCCAGGTCGACTTGTGGTTGCCGGCCGCCGAGAAGATCCACAGCTGGCCGTCGACGGTGGCGAACGTCGGCACGATCGCCTGCAGCAGCTCGTCGCCGCGGACCTGGTCGAACGACCACGCCTCGTCGATGTTGACCAGGCGGTTGGTGGTGGAGTGCAGGGTGTCGTCGGACGGGGCGAAGATCCCGTACGACGAGCCGGTCGGGTACTCGATCGACTCCGACCCGTTGGACTCGCGGATCTTCGTGAACGGCGGCGCGAACGGCGAGCGGCGTACCCGCTTGGCCAGCTTGAGCAGGGTGTCGCGGGCGTGGCGGCGGTCCTGCTGGGTGTACCAGCAGGTCATGTCCGGTTCGGTCAGGCAGACGTGGGTGGCGTTGGAGCCGGACAGCACCGTCTTGCCGGCCTGGCGCTGCACGGTGATGACCACGACCGGGTGGGCGAGCTCGCCGGTGGCCGGGTCGATCTCGCGGGCGACGTCGATGGTGTCGTCCTGCCAGGGCATGAACTGCCATCCCAGCGCGCGGGCGACCTTGGCGACCTTGCGGCCGTGGGTGGGGCGGTTCGGATCACGGGGGGTCGCCCACCGCGGCCGTGCCGGGGTCGGGCCGGGCGAGGTCGGCGAGGAACCCGGCAAGCTCGCCACGGTGCGCTCCTCGTGCGGTCGGGTCCAGGCGCAGCCGGGCCAGGGTCTCGCGGAGTTCACCGGCGAGGCGGGCGGTGACCCACCGGTCATTGGCGCTGGCGGCGCCGTCCAGCGAGCGGGCCAGGGTACGGGCCAGCGCGATCAGTCCGGCGTCGAGTTCGCCGATCGCCTTGTCGCGCTGGGCGGCCCGGACCGCCTTGTCGACGGCGACCTCGACGCGGCCCTTGACCGGGCGGCGGGCGGGGAACAGCGGCGGCTGCTCGCCGGCGGGGCGGCGGGGCATCTAGTCCAGCAGCAGCAGCGCCAGGGTGGCGCCGCCCAGGATGGCCACCAGGACGAGCAGCAGGGCCAGGGCGTGGCCGAGGCCGCGGCGCTGCTCGGCGCCGAGCTCGATCTCGTCCTCGACGTTGATGAGGCGGGTGTGTACGGCGTCGAGCATCTGCTGCTGGTCGGTGATCGCGGCGAGCACGGCCGGAGCGAACTCGTTGGCGAGGTAGCCGGTGCGGTCCATGGTGACCTTCTGCGCGCCGCCGGCGGTGTACTTGCCGCTGGACGGATCGATGTCGAAGTCCCACACGTCTTTGGCGCTCACGTCGCCCTCCTTCCAGTCGGCCACGGTCTGCCCGGACAGGACGGACAGCAGCGCCTGCTTGTTGACCAGGCTCGTGGTCTGGTCGCGGTTCTCGGACAGATGGATGTGCCACAGGTGGGAGGAGTCCGATGTGGCCGGGTAGCCGTAGCGGATGTCGTAGCCCTCGACGTAGGTGTCGACGTCGGCCTGGCCGTAGAACTCCCGCCACCCGTCAAGCCGGTCATCGGCCGGATCCTGCGCGGAGGCGAGCAGCCGCGAGGTGTACCGGCCGATGCGGGTGTAGTCGCCCAGCTGCGCGTCGGGGAACGTCCAGTCGATCGCCGCGGCCTTGTCCCCCGGGCCGCCGCCGTCGGGTGGCCGGTCGGTCACCGAGTAGTCGTAGGCGCTGCACTGGTTGCGGGTGTTGTGGTAGCCCGGCTTGTTGGCGTAGATGCCGCCCAGCTGGGTGCCCGGCTCGAGGATGACCAGCTGCTGCCACAGCCACCACATCTCGTCGGTGATGTAGCCCGGGTTCGGGTTCGCGCCCCGCGGCGAGGCCGACAGCGGCATCCCACCCGGGCAACCCACCTGCCGACGCGGCCGGAGGTCCATCAGCGCAACCTCATGGCGATGAACGCCGCGGTCGCGGTCACGCCCAGGCTGAATCCCCCGAACCACACCACCGATGGCGGTACGTCGGCCGCCGCGGCCGCGATGTTGAGTATCAGCGTGCCGGCGGTGATCCCGACCAACTGCATCCGCAACTTGCGCAGGTGTTGGCGGGCCGGCTCGATGTTCAACGGCGCGCGGGTCACGTCGTCGCCACCAGAACCATGAGCGCGATCCCCGCCATAACCAGGATCGCCCACATCATCATCGAGATGATCCCGGTCACGGTCAACGCTCTATCCATAGTGGATCGACTCATCTGCGTTCTCATCGAAACCTCTCACTATTCATCGCGTTCACCCCGGTATCCCCCACCATCGGGGAGAGAAATGGACAAGCGCGGGGTGTCCCGCCCCCCACCGCCCCATAAAAAACGACATCGATCACGGCGTTTCCTCGACGGTCATGTCCATCGTGTTGACCGTGCGGCCAGGGCCGGGCCAGGTGAACTGGCCGTTCTGGTCGGCGCCGGATGGCAGCGGTCCGGCCAGC
>JBIOVW010000638.1:0-2519 GCA_044867945.1 Nakamurella sp.
CCTGTTGCACGAGTTCGAAGAACGTCGACAGCCGGTCGACATCGTAGAATTCGCGGGCCAACGTGGAGGCCAGGTCGAACCGGAATCCGTCGACATGCATCTCGGTGACCCAGTACCGCAGCGAGTCCATGATCAGCTGCAGGGTGTGCGGGTTGCGCACGTTCAGCGAGTTGCCCGTGCCCGTGTAGTCCATGTAGTAGCGCGGGTCGTCGTCGACCAGGCGGTAGTACGCGGCGTTGTCGATCCCGCGCATCGACAGCGTGGGACCCATGTGGTTGCCCTCGGCCGTGTGGTTGTAGACGACGTCGAGGATCACCTCGATGCCCGCGTTGTGCAGGTCGCGGACCATCGCCTTGAACTCCTGCACCTGGCTGCCCGCCCGGCCACCGGCCTGGGCGTAGGAGTGGTGTGGCGCGAGGAACGCGATGGTGTTGTAGCCCCAGTAGTTGGTGAGGCCCTTCTCCTGCAGGTGGTGGTCGGTGATGAACTCGTGCACGGGCATGAGCTCGACGGCCGTGACGCCCAGCCGCTTGAGGTGGTCGATCATCAAGGGGTGCGCGAGGCCGGTGTAGGTGCCGCGCAGCGCCTCGGGGATCTCCGGGTGGGCGATCGTGAGGCCCTTGACGTGCGCCTCGTAGACCACCGTCTCGTGGTAGGGGATGCGCGGGTGGCGGTCGCTGCCCCAGTCGAAGAACGGGTTGACGACCACCGACTTCGGCACGAACGGTGCGGAGTCCTTGTCGTTGCACTCGTCCGGAGAGCCGAACGGGTAGCCGAACACCGCCTCGTCCCACTGCACGGGGCCGTCGACGGCCTTGGCGTAGGGGTCGATGAGCAGCTTGTTCGGGTTGCAGCGCTGCCCCTTGGCGGGGTCGTACGGGCCGTGGATCCGGTAGCCGTAGAGCTGGCCCGGCTCCACGGTGGGCAGGTAGCCGTGCCAGACGAAGCCGTCGACCTCGCGCAGCGGGACGCGGGTCTCCTTGCCGTCCTCGTCGAACAGGCACAGCTCCACGCGCTCGGCGATCTCGGAGAAGATCGCAAAGTTCGTCCCGGCGCCGTCGTAGCTCGCGCCCAGGGGGTAGGCACTTCCCGGCCACGGCCGCATGGGGTCCTCGCTCTCCGGCACAGGCCGGCTCGTCGTTGCTGATGATGTGGCACTCGCCGCGCGGGCGGCGGCCGGGGCGGCGGTCGTCATGCGTCTCAGAGCACCCCCGGGCCCGGCGCGCCAAACGCTACCGGGACCCACCGACAGTGTCAGAAACGCCACGTTCCCGGCGGAGCGACGGCCCACCGGTGGATCCGGCGGCGATCCACAGGAGACACGTTAGGTTCGCCGTCCATGAGCACCGTCTTCTCCCGCGTCATCGCCGGGGAGCTGCCCGCGCGCTTCGTGTGGTCCGACGAGCACGCCGTCGCCTTCCTCTCGATCAACCCGGTCGGTCCGGGCCACACGCTCGTCGTGTCGCGGCTCGAGGTCGACCAGTGGACCGACGCACCACCCGGGCTGATCGCCCACCTGACCACCGTGGCGCACGCCGTGGGGGCGGCGATCGGCGCGGTGTGGGCGCCGCCGCGGGTCGGGCTGATGGTGGCCGGGTTCGAGGTTCCGCACCTGCACCTGCACGTCTTCCCGGCCGCCGACATGGCCCCGTTCCACTTCGCCAACGCCGCGGCGACCGTCGATCCGGTGGAGCAGGACCGCACCGCCGCCGCGCTGCGGGCCGCGCTGCGGGCGGCGGGACACCGGGCGTTCGTGCCGAGCTGATCTCCGGACGACGCCGGAGGTGCCCACCGGCAACCGATTCACATGTTTGCCACCCTCGAGTCACCGCTCCTCGGCGCAGATACACCGTTCACCGCCCGCCCTCAACCGTTCGAGGGGATGGACGCCTTCTGTGCACTGACCTAGCGCGCACGCCTGCCTACGGTTAGCCACACCGCGAACGGCACGGGGAAGGGGCACGTTGGCATGACGGGGGCCAGCGGTCGGCGGGGTGGTCTCGGACAGGCACTGCACGTCGCCGAGTTCCGGGCACTCTGGCTGGCCGAGTTCGTCTCCGTCGCCGGCGACCAGCTCGCCCGGGTCGGGCTCACGGTCCTGGTCTTCGGGCGCACCGGGTCGGCCGCATGGGCGGCGGCCACGTACGCGCTGACGTTCCTGCCCGCGCTCGTGGGTGGGGTGCTGCGGGGCCGGCTCGCCGACCGTCATCCGCGCCGCCGGGTCATGGTCGTCTGCGACCTGGCCCGTGCCCGTCGAAGCCGCGCTCGCCGTGCGGCAGGTGACCAACCAGGCCGCCCAGGTGGGCGGGTTCGCCGTCGGCGGACTGCTTGTCGCCACGGTGAGCCCGGCGGCCGCGCTCGCCCTCAACCGACGTCGGTGTCCCGGTCCAGGCCGGGATCGTCGGGGTGCAGGGATGACCGCGGCTGCAGGGCTGCGGGCCGGTCACCACGAGCGGTTCGACATCGAGATCTCCCTCCGGGCCGGTGTCACGACCGGTCGAACGCGACACCCCGGGTGG
>JBIOVW010000639.1:0-2757 GCA_044867945.1 Nakamurella sp.
TCGTCAAGGTGACGTACGACTCGCCGGGCACCGACAGAGGCGGGAACACGAGCCGCAACGCCGAGTCCGTCGTGATCAAGAACGTGTCGCGGACGACGCAGACCTGACCGGCTGGACGCTGCGCGACACGCAGAATCACGTCTACAGGTTCCCGGCGGTCAAGCTCGCCGCGGGGAAGTCGGTAACCGTGCACACCGGCAAGGGCGCCACGTCCCAGACGCACCGCTATTACGACGCCACCTGGTACGTCTGGAACAACGACCGCAACCGGGCGATCCTGCTGAGGGCCGGTCAGCGCTCGTCGAAGATCGCGGTCGCGAGCTCGAGGGTTGCGTCGTCGAACAGCACCAGCGTCGACGTTCGCACGGCGGTATCGGCGGATCGCAACGCGTGCAAGGCCTGCCGGATGGCGTCGTCCTTCGGCCAGCCGTAGATGCCGCTGGAGACCAGCGGAAAGGCCATCGTCGCGGCGCCGAGTTCGTCGGCGACGGCCAGGCTGGTGGTGTAGCAGGACCGCAGAAGGGCCGACTTGTCCTTGGTCTTGGCGTACGTCGGGCCCACCGTGTGAATCACCCAACGGGCCGACAGCCGGCCGCCGGTGGTGGCGACCGACTCCCCGGTGGGCAGCCCGTCCGGGTAACGGATCCGACGAAGCTCCCTGCACTCGGCGAGGATCTCCGGACCGCCGGCCCGGTGGATGGCCCCGTCGACCCCGCCGCCGCCGAGCAGCGTGTGGTTGGCGGCGTTGACGACCGCGTCGACCTGCTGCTTGGTGATGTCGCCCCGGGCCAGCTCGATCCGCATGTCGTGATGGTTCCCCGGTCGGGGGATGCTGACCCAGCGGGTCAGCCGATGGCCGGCCGCAGCCCGTCCAGCAGCGGCGTGGTGGGCCGCCCGATCAGCTTGGACAACTCCCCGGTGGCATCGGCCAGGGCTCCGTGCGCGATGTCGTCGTCCAGCTGCGCAACAAATCCCGCCGTGGGCGCGTCCATCCCGGCCTCCTGCAGGATCCCGACGAGGGTCCGCACGTCGACGCTGCGGTAGCTCACCGGCGCACCGATGATCTCGGCCAGCGCGGCGGCGAGTTCGGTGTAGTCCCAGGCATGATCGCCGCCGAGCTCGTACACCCTGCCTTCGTGCCCGGCCTCGGTCAGCACCACCGCGGCGGCGGCCGCGAAATCGGCCCGGCTTGCCGATGCGACCCGTCCGTCGCCGGCCGCGGCGACGACGTTGCCGGTTTGCCGGGCGGTCCCCACCAGGCCGGCATAGTTCTCCGTGTACCAGTTGTTCCGCAGGATGGTGACCGGGAGGTCGGTGGCGGCCAGGTACTCCTCGGTGAACTTGTGTTCCGGGGCGAGCACGAGCCGGGTGCTGGTGGCCCGCGGCGCGGAGGTGTAAACGACCCGGCCGACCCCGACGGCGACCGCGGCGTCGATGACGTTCCGGTGCTGTTCGACCCGCTGGCCGGCCTCGCTGGACGACACGAACATCAGCGTGTCCACCCCAAATAGCGCCGTCCGCAACGCCTGCGGGTCGGTGTAGATGGCCGGCCGGACTTGGACGCCCCGGTCGGTCAGCGGCGCGGCCTTGGCCGGGTCGCGGACGACGGCGACGACGTCGCCGGGCGCCGTGGTCTCCAGCAGATGGTCGATGACGAGGGCACCGAGGTGGCCGGTGGCGCCGGTGACGGCGATGGTCATGGCAGTTCCCCTTTCGGGCGGAGTACTTGAACGCTCAATAACGGTACGTCAAGGCCAACCCTGCGGACCGTCGAGATGTTCCGCCACCATGCGGATGTCTTCCCGGTTGTTGACCGGCAGTATTGCGTCATACCGGTTCCCATCAGGGGAAACACGCCCAGATCCGGGAATCTCGAACCTCACCTCGATACCCCACCTCGCAGTGCTGCGCACCCTCGGAAGGGACCTGCCAATGAAACCGACCACGATGATCCTCGGATTCCTGCCCTGGATCGCGTTCTCCATCGTCGTCCGGCTGATCGGACCGGAGTCGGTCGGTCTGTCCGCGCTGCTCGGCATCGGCCTGGTGCTGGGCGGCGCTGCGGTGGCTCGCGAGGTCAACCAGATGACCGTCGGCTCGCTGATCTCGCTGACTGGCGTCGGACTCCTGGCCGTCACCACCGGTGACGATGTCCACATGTGGCTGTTCACCTGGGCCGTGCCGGGCCTGGCGGCGGCGCTGGGCGTGTTCCTGCTGGCGATGCTCCCGTTCGCACCGTTCACCCGTCGCTACGCCCGCACGATCACGCCTCGCGCGTACTGGTCGTCGCCGCTGTTCATCCGCACCAATCAGGTGCTGAGCGCCGCATGGGGCTTGGCGATGATCGTGCTGGGCACCTGCAACATCTTGGGCGCCGCAATGGACGCCGATGAGTACCTCCTCGGCGACCTGACCGGTTACGCCCAGCCGATCATCGGCAACCTCCTGCCGCTGGCCATCATCGCCGCCATCATCATCTTCACCAAGGTCTACCCCTTCGGGTCAAGCGCGCCCAGCACGCGCTGGCGGCCTGATGATCCCGGTTCGGTGCCGCGCGGTCGCCCCTCCGCGTTGGATCGCTATCCGGTGTCGTCCGGCCACGGCTCGACGGGCAGCGGGTCGGTGCCGGCCTGGTAGCGGTGGCCGGTCGGGGTGGTCCAGGTCGTATTTCCCGCGGTCAGTGTCGTGCCGAACCCGGCGTGGGTCTTGGCCCGGTGGTCGTTACGGCACTTCGCGCCGAGATTCCATGCCGCGGTG
>JBIOVW010000640.1:0-3930 GCA_044867945.1 Nakamurella sp.
TCGAACATGGGTGCGTGCAGTGCGCGGCCGAGTGGGTTGCTGGCGAGCACGTCGAGGCGGCCGTTGCGCAGGAACACCGCGGACATCATGACGGAGTCGATGAGCCACTGCACGGGGCCTTCCACGACAGTGTCTTTGGGACGAGCCGCGGGACGGCGTGCTGGGCGGGCGGCTTTGGCCAGGTCGAACAGGTAGGCGCGTTCGTCTTGGTTCAGTTGCAGGGAGCGTGCGACGGCGGCGAGGACGTCTTCGGAGACGCCGGTGATGTGCCCTTTTTCCAGGCGGGTGTACCACTCGGTGCTCACCCCGGAAAGGACCGCAACCTCTTCCCGGCGCAGGCCGGGGACGCGACGCCGCCCGCCTGGCGGTAGACCGACGGCTTCCGGGCTGAGGCGCGCCCGTCGACTGACAAGGAAGTCCCGGATGTCGTGGCGATTGGTCGATGGCAGGTCCATGAGTCAACGGTAAGCGGATATCCCGGAGTGATCGGGGGGACAGCCTGTCCCCCCGATAAACGCGATCTGCCACATGCGTAAGGACGACGGTTTGCTTGGTGGTGTCAGTCCCCGCCACCGTTAGAGGAGCGTCGTTTTCATGACCACGGACACCGTCGGCACCGCACGTCCCGTCCATGCCGGACAGGGCTCCCCGGGCCCGGCTCGGCGGCTGCCGCTGGTGGTCTATGTACTGGCGTTGGGCACGTTCCTGATGCTCACGACCGAATTCGTGGTGGCTGGAATACTTCCGGAGGTCGCAGGAGACCTGCGGATCTCGCTCGCACAGGCAGGTGCCCTGATCACGGTGTTCGCCGTGGGGATGATCATCGGCGCACCGCTG
Source organism: Nakamurella sp. (assembly GCA_044867945.1). Classification (GTDB taxonomy): domain Bacteria; phylum Actinomycetota; class Actinomycetes; order Mycobacteriales; family Nakamurellaceae; genus Nakamurella. The sequence continues at coordinate 838 of JBIOVW010000640.1, forward strand.
TTGGCGCTGCTGACGATGCGGATGTCGAAACGGCTGGCACTCATCCTCGCGCTGGTCGTGTTCGTACTCGGGCACGTGGTCGTCGCGATCAGTGCGGACTTCTCGGTGCTGCTGGCTGCCCGGTTCATCACCGCGGTGGCGACAGGGGCGTTCTGGGCAGTCGCGGCGGTAGTCGCAACCCGCGCCGCCGGTTCGGCGGCCGGTGCGCGGGCGTTGGGAGTCGTCGGCGCCGGTGGTGCGCTGGCGACAGTGCTCGGTGTGCCGATCGGGGCGTTCATCGCTCAGCTCGCCGGGTGGCGGGGAACGTTCTGGTTCCTTGCGGTCGCCGCCGCGGTCGCGACGATCTTCGTCGCCCGGCTCGTCCCGGCCGACAGTCCGTCGCGCCAGGACACGTCGCTGCGCACCCAACTGGCGGGTCTGCGGTCCGGTCGGCTGTGGCTGGCACTGCTGGCGTGTCTGACCACCACCGGCGGCGTCCTCGCGGCGTACTCATTCATCGCACCGATCTTGACCGATCAGGCAGGGGTTCCCGCCTCGCTCGTTCCGCTCGTGCTGACCGGTTTCGGTGTCGGCTCGTTCATCGGGACCATCCTCGGTGGCCGGTTCGGTGACGCCCACCCTGGTCTGGTCACGATTCTCACCCCTGCCGTGACCGCCGTCGTCCTCATCGCGATCAGCGTGAACACCGGAGCTCCCTGGCTGATGACGGCGGTGGTCGTTCTCCTCGGCCTGTTCGGGCTGAGCGCCAATGGCGTGCTCATCCACCTCGCCGTCCAGTTCTCCGGGAGGGCAGCGACACTCGGATCGGCGCTGGCAGTTTCAGCGTTCAACGTGGGCACCGCCGTCGGTGTCGCCATCGCCGGAGTGGCGCTGTCCACCCCGCTCGGCGTGCACGGCCCCGCCGCAGTCGGTGCGGTCATCGTCAGCCTCACCCTCTTTCCTGCGATCACGCTCGCGGCCCTTCGACGCCGGTGAGTTTCGTCGACTACCCACCACTGACTTCCTTGACTCTCGAAATGAACCAGGAGAAGAACATGCTTGCCACGCTCATGTACGGTGCCGGCGACGTCCGCGTCGAGAACGTCCCGGACTCCCGCATCAAGGAACCCACCGATGCGGTGCTGCGGATCACTGCGTCCTGCATCTGCGGTAGCGATCTGCACCCTTACCACTCGATGGCCCCCGACAACGGCCCCTCACGGATGGGGCACGAACTGATCGGCATCGTCGAAGAGGTCGGTTCGGACGTCAGCACCCTGCGAAAGGGTGACCTGGTCGTCTCGCCGTTCGCGATCTCCGACAACGTGTGCGAGTTCTGCCGGGCGAACCTGCACACCTCCTGCTCACACCACGAAGCGAACTTCTGGGACGGCATCCCCGACGAGGGCGGCCAGGCGGAGGCTGTTCGCGTACCGCTGGCCGACGGCACCCTGGTGAAACTGCCTGTCGCACCCGACTCTGCACTCATGCCGTCACTGCTGACACTCGCCGATGTACTCGGCACGGGCTACCACGCAGCCAAGTCCGGCGGTGTCACGCAGGGCAGCCGTGTCGCCGTGATCGGTGACGGCGCCGTCGGGCTCATGGCCGTGCTGTCAGCGAAACGACTCGGTGCAGAGCAGATCATCCTGATGGGCCGCCACCAGGACCGCACGAACCTGGGTCGCGAGTTCGGTGCCACCCACGTCGTTGCCGAGCGCGGGCAGCAAGGCATCGCGAATGTCCGTGAGCTCACCGGTGGACACGGCTCGCACGTCGTTCTCGAGGCCGTTGGACATCGGCCCGCCTACGAGCAGGCCATCGGCATCGTCCGCCGCGGCGGGATCATCAGCCGCGTCGGGGTCCCGCAGTACGAGGATGCGCCCATCGGCATGCGTAGCCTTTTCCGGCACAACATCAGACTCGCCGGCGGTCCCGCCCCGGTACGCGCCTACATCAATGAGCTCATGCCCGACATCCTGGACGGCACAATCGAGCCAGGCAAAGTCTTTGACGCCACCACCGACCTCGACGGCATTCCGGAGGGATACAGGGACATGGGCGACCGCAGGCGCCTGAAGGTACTCATCGTGCCGTGACCCCCGGCCGGTCCTGGGTGAGCGAGCTGCGCCCGGGATGAGAGGCTCGGACGAGGAGGAGTACGGGGAAGCTATCGAAAGGGGCGGCTTGGCACCGTCGCCGGGGACCGGAACTGACGCCGGGCGTCTTGCGGTGATGTTGGCTGCTAACGGTAATTGGTGAACTGCAGCGCGATGTCCAGGTCGGCGTTCTTCAGCAGCGCGATGACCGCCTGCAGGTCGTCCCGCTTCTTGCCGGACACCCTCAGCTGATCGCCCTGGATCTGCGCCTGGACGCCCTTTGGCCCCTCGTCCCTGATCCGCTTCGCGATCGCCTTGGCCTTGTCCGATGCGATGCCCTGGACGATCTTGCCGGTCACCTTGTAGGTCTTGCCGGACGCCGCCGGCTCGCCGACGTCGAAGGCGCGCAGCGAGATGCCGCGCTTGACCAGCTTCTCCTTGAACACCTCGATCGCCGCCTTGCAGCGCTCCTCGGTGCTGGACGTGATCGTCACGCCCTCCTCGCCGGCCCAGGCGATCGTGGTGTCGGTGCCGCGGAAGTCGAACCGCTGGCCCAGTTCCTTGGCGGCCTGGTTCAGGGCGTTGTCGGCTTCCTGATGGTCGACCTTGCTGACGATGTCGAACGAGGCGTCTGCCACGGTTGCTCCTTGGGTGACCTGTGCTCTGCGTCCCCATCCAACACCGTCGACGGGCCCGCGAACCGCAGCTCCACGGCCGTGGTGGTCTCGATTCGGTTCGCGGGCGCTGTCCCGGTACGCTGTGCCGGGCTCGGATCTCCGGGCCTGCGGCAGGTTGCCCGAGCGGCCAAAGGGAGCTGACTGTAAATCAGCCGGCATTGCCTACGGGGGTTCGAATCCCTCACCTGCCACCGAGTGACCGATCAGCGGGTCCCCTCGTCCGAGTGAGCCCGCCGCCCCCTTAGCCGGGTGGCGGTCGACCACGATCCGCGGTGGGTGATCCCGGAGAGTGCCCATAGGGTGCCGTCGCTTACGTCAATCGGGTGAACGCGTTCACC
>JBIOVW010000641.1:0-3065 GCA_044867945.1 Nakamurella sp.
TCGATGAGCCCGAGGAGATGCGGGAGCTCCTCGACCGCGGCGTCGACGGACTGTTCACCGACCGGACCGATGTGCTGAAGGACGTGCTCACCGAGCGCGGCCAGTGGAGGGAATGACCACACGCGGCGTCAGTCCGGGCGCACTCAGCAGCGGCTGTGCCACGTCCCTGGGGTGCGCGGCGAGGGCCGGCACTCGCGTTATCGGTGTACCTGTTTGGCGAGGACCACGAGGTAGCGGGTGTAGTGGAAGTGCCCGTTGGGGTGGACGACCTTGGCGGTGCAGCTGACCAGGGCCAGACGGTGCTTCCCGGTGGTGGCGAAGTATCTGTGCGGCAGCTGGTCGCGGCGGTCGAAGGTCGCTGTGCTGACGACCTCGAACTGGTACCGCTTTCCGCCCTGCACGACCGTGATCGGCTGGCCGGCGTGAGCGCGGTTGAGGCGGAACATGGCGCCGGCGTTGTCGTGCCTGTCGGACACGTGTCCGCCGATCACGGCGGTGCCGATCTTGTCGCCGATCCCTGCCGACTTCTGCAGCCATCCCACTTTGCCGACGTCGCCGGGCAACGTCATCCGCCCGTCGACGACGCCTTCGGGGCGGACCGCGGCGTGCATGCCGATGCCAGGCATCCGGATGGTCGTCGGGACACGGCGGTCGAGGTCCGGCGACGAATCGATGGTGCCGGAGAATCCGCCCTGGATGGCCGGTGCGACGTAGCCCGGCTTGGCCACCAGGATGGTCTCGGCCTCCTGTCCGCAGCGGTGGCTCGCCGACGCGGTCACGCCATCGGCCTTGATGGTGACCTGCCAGGTGTACACGCCGGGTGCGTTGACCTGGGTCAGGCTGGTGCGGTTCGAGCCGTTGCGGACCTGCAGGGTCTGCGACCGGACCAGGTGGGGTGTCCGGCAGGCGGCCTCGACGCGGGAGGTGAACGGCCCGTAGAGCTGCGCGACGGCCGTGGCGGCGTGGCCAGCGGCCAGCCCGCTGACGTGGATCCGGTCGCGGAACGGCTCGCCGGGTGTCACGCGCACGTGTGAGGAGGCGGTGCGAATGTGGGGAGTGCTCAGCGCCAGCACCGCCTGGCAGCCCGGCGTGACCCGGATGGACGTGTCGTGAGTCGCCGTCAGGCCCGTCGCCTCGGTGGCCCGGACAGTGAAGGCATACGTGCCTGCGCTGTCGGGCGGGAGGTTCCCGGTGATCGCGCCGTTCTGGGCAAGCTGCACTCCGGGCGGGAGGCTCCCCGCGTCCAGCGTCCAGATGACGGGTGCGGTTGGTCGCGGCGCCAGGCCCGGCGCCAGTCCCGGTGCCGGTCTCGGTGATGTTGTCCCGAGCTCCGCGTCGGGGCCACCCTGCACACCGGGCGCGTTCGCAGAGTACGGCGCGCACTCGGTGCCGGCCGGCAGGGGCGTGCAGTCGATCTGGATGACACCGACGACGTTCCGATCCGGCTTCCAGCCGGCGAAGGTGTTGCAGATCAGCGTGGCGGAGCTGGGAGACGGCTGGGCGGTCGGCGCAGAGCTGACGTAGATCCCGATGCCGGTTGCGTCAAGGTTGGCGGGATTGTTCGAGGCGGCCCGGGTGACGCTGTTGAAGCTGATGGTGTTGTCGGTGCTTCCAGCGGTGACCGCCACCCCCATGTCCGTGCCCAGACCGGTGAACGCGTTGCTGGTCACCGTCACGTTGCTGGAGCTGAACAGGAGCACGCCAGTGCCGTTGTTGGGAGCGCAGTTGTTGCACTGGGGTGGGCCGGGGGCCTGACCACTGCTGCCGTGGATCGTGTTGTTCGCAACCCTTCCGCTGGTGACGTTGACGAAAGTCACCGCGTTCTGGGCGATCAGTCCCTCCAGCGGATGCGGAGGCCCCGCGGTGCTGCCCGTCAGGTTCATGGTCACCGAACCGCGGGCCTCGAACCCGGTCTTCTGGTAGTCCCTGACGGTGGTGCCCGTGATGTCGAGCGTGCGCGGCGCGGTGGCGTTGTCGGCGCGGATGGCTCGTCCGGTCTGGCACGCAGCGAAGGCGCCGGTCTGCTGCTGGAAGATGTGGTCGACCGTGACGTTGGTGACGGTGCCGCCCGCATCGTCGAAGCGGATCCCGTACACGACGTTGCCGCAGTTCGTTGATGGATTGAAGCCGCCCTGGGGGCCGGTCACGGTGAGGTTGCGGATGTTCATCGACGTGCCAGCGTTGGTGACGATCGCGCCGGTCCACTCGGCCCCAGGGGGGTCGGTCGCAGTGATCGTGAATCCAGCCCCGTCGATGGTGAACCCGTCAGGGACGGTCAGCGGTTCGGTCGTGGCGCAGTTGGCCGTGAGGGTGAAGGTCGAGCCGGTGGTGTTGCCGGCACACGCGACAGTGATGCCGGCCGCTGCTGCCGGCGGGGCCAGGACCACCGCACCTAGCGGAACAGACGCGAACAGCAAGATCAGGGCGCCGGCGCGCCGAGCCAGATGCTGACGAGCGATCGACATGGGATCCCCTTGCACCGCACCGCATGAGCCAAACACGATACCCACCCGAGTCGGGTCCGGGCGACCTCTCTGTCTCCCCGACCTGCCGCCTCCCCGACCTGCCGCCGATCCACCCAGGCAGGGACGTGACGGGAGAACCGGGAACCGCGTTGCGAGAGTCGGAAACCGCCTCGGATCTGTACGTTTGCCCGCGTGGCAGTCGCCGACCTGACTCCGTTGAACCGGGCCCGGGAGCAGAAGGCGTGGTACTGGTACGACTGGGCGAACTCGGCGTTCTACACGACCGTGCTCACGGTGCTGTTCGGGCCGTACATGATCGACGTGGCCGGCCGGGCCGCGGGCTGCGTGGACCCCGACGACACCTGCGCCAAGACCGTCAACGTCCTCGGCCTGCACCTGGCGGCCGGGTCCCTGCCGAGCTACCTCACCAGCTTCGCGACCATCGCCAGCGCGTTCATCCTGCCCATCGTCGGCGCGATGGTGGACCGCTCGCCGCGCAAGAAGGTGCACATGGCGGCGTTCGCGTGGATCGGCTCGATCTTCTGCGCGCTGCTGTTCTTCATGAAGGGCGAGGGCTGGCAGCTCGGCGCGGTGGCGATC
>JBIOVW010000642.1:0-2266 GCA_044867945.1 Nakamurella sp.
ACATCCTGCGCGACCGGCACCACGAACGCTCCGCGGCGCTGGTGGACCACACGGTGCGGGCCGGTGCCGTGCTGGCCCGCTGGACCGCGCTCGGCGAGGGCATTCCCGCGGTGGCCACCGCGGCCGGTCTGCTGGTCGGCGTGGTGGCGGTCGGCGCCGGCCGGCTGACCGTCGGCGGTCTGGTGGCGTTCAGCGGCTGGATGGGCACCATCGGCATCGCCGTGCAGATCGGGCTGACCCGGATGTCGCAGGCCGTGCAGGCGCGGGTCTCGGCCCGCCGGCTCATCCAGGTGCTGGGACCGGAGCCGGTGGCCCGCCGCGCCGCCCCGGCCTCCGGCGGGTCCGCGGACGCGACGGTCCGGCCCCGGCCACCGCGGCTGCATGCCTGCGCGGTGGTGCCGGTGGCGGGGGCGCAGCCGATCGACCTGGACCTGTCCGCAGGCGAGATCCTGGCCGTCGCCGGACCGACCGGATCGGGCAAGTCGACGCTGCTCGCCGTGCTGGCCGGCCGGTCCCCGGCGGTCGCGGGATCCGTGGCGCTGGACGGTTCTCCGCTGCCCGAGTGGCCCGTCGACCGGCTGGCCCGCGAGGTCGTCCTGGTGCCGCAGCGTCCGGTGGTGACGGCCGGAACCGTGCGGGAGAACCTGGAACTGGGTGAGCCCCGCAACGTCGAAACGCTGATGGACGCGCTGCGGGCGACCGGTCTGGACCGCGACTTCGGCAGTACCGGAACGGGGACCGGGCTGGACACCGTCATCGGTGACGGCGCCGGCACCCTGTCCGGCGGGCAGATCCAGCGGTTGGCGGTGGCCCGCGCGCTGGTCGCCGCGCCACGGGTGCTGCTGCTGGACGACGTGACATCCGCGGTGGACGCCGCGAACGAGGCGACGCTCGTCGACGCGGTGCGCGCTCTGGGTCGGGACCGGATCGTCATCGTGGCCGGTCACCGCGCCGCGCTGCTGGACGTCGCGACCCGCACCCTGACCCTGACCGGCGCGCACCCGGCCCAGGCGCCGGCGGATCAGGAGGCGCTGTGTCGGCCGACCTGACGCCGGACACCGACCGGTCGCCGCCGGACGGTGACCTGACCGAGTCGCCGTCCCGCCGCGGCGTGCTCCGGGCGTCCGGCCGGTTCGCCCGGCCGCACGGCCGGCTGCTCTCGCTGGCCGTGTGCACCGGGGTGGTCGCGAGCCTGCTGACCGGCATCGTCCCCGTCATCGTCGGGCGGTTGACCGACGCCCTGCTGGCCGGCGAGCAGGAGCAGGCATTGCTGCTCGCGGCCGCCGGCGTGGTCATCGCGCTCGTCCAGGTGGCGGCGGCCGGGGCCGGGCGGGCCTGGTTGGCCCGGGCCGGCGAATACGTGGTCCGCGACGTGCGGGACCGGCTGGTCGACCGGCTGTCCGTGGTCGGGTTGCGGTTCGTCGAACGGCACCGGGTGGGGGAGCTGCTGCAACGCTCGACCGCGGAGATCGCCGCGCTGTCCGCGTTCATCCGGGAATCGCTCACCGAGATCCTGGTGACCGTGGCGACGGTGCTGCTGCTGGTGCTGGTGCTGGTCGTCGAGTCCTGGCAGCTGGCCCTGGTGCTGCTGGTCGTGTTCATTCCGCCCTCGCTGCTCATCCTCTGGCGCTTCCGGCGTCGGGCCGCGGCGGCGTTCGGCGCAGAGGCGGCCGCGGAGGCGGACGTGCAGGCCCGGTTCGCCGAGAACGTCCGGGTCCGGGACCTGCTGGCCGGGGCCTCACCCGTGGGGCGCCGCCGGTTCCTCCACTCGTTCGATGCGTTGAACGACGCCGCGATCGGCGCGCAGCTGCGGACTGTGGTGCTCGGCCGCTGGATCGGCGCCACCACCCTCGTCGAGGGGGCGACGCTGGCGGCGCTGCTGCTGGTCGGCAGCACCCTGGTCGGCGCCGGCACGCTGTCCGCCGGTGTCGTGGTCAGCTTCCTGGTCGGCGGGATGTTGCTCTTCTCCCGGTTCTCCGACCTGGTCGCGCTGGTCGGGGCGATCGAGGAGGCGGCCACCGGTGCGGCACGCACGCACGAACTGCTGTCCGCGATCGACCGACCTTCCGGTGGCCCGACCGGTGATCAGGGCGACGGGGACGGTCTCGAGCTGACCGACGTCGCCTTCGGCTACAGCTCCACGCCGGTGATATCCGATGTGACGTACCGGTTCCGGGCCGGACGCAGATACGGGATCGCCGGGGCGTCCGGCGCCGGCAAGTCGACGTTGGTGAAGTTGCTGGCCGGCCTGTACCGGCCGGACCGG
>JBIOVW010000643.1:0-9876 GCA_044867945.1 Nakamurella sp.
ACCGCCGCAACGCCGAGCGGACGGTCTCGCAGACGTTCGGCAACCCGCAGGCGGCCTGCGCGGAGGCAGCCGCTCAGTGGAGGACCGGTACGATCAGATAGATGCCGTAGAGCGCGATGAGCCCGGCCACGCCGAGGCAGGCGTAGCCGGCGATCCGGGCCAGCCCGGAGCCGCCACCGGATCCCGAGGTGGTCTGCGAGTGGGTCAGGGCGGCGACGCCCAGCGCGAAGATGCCCACGATGGACACCGCGGCCACCACCGTGGTGACGGCGACCAGGCCGAGCGAGGCCCAGTCGATCGTCATCCGATCACCTCCGGCGAGCGCGGCGAGTCCTGACCGGGGTTGATCACGACATCGGCCGAATCGTTGACGTTGTCCGCCGAAACCGGCGCGCGCCGGGAGATCGCGTAGATCGCGGCGGACCCGGCGACCAGCCCGGCGAACACGATCACCAGCCCCAGGGTGCCGGTCCCTGCGATGGCCGCGGAGACCCCGCCGGCCAGCGCAGCGGCGGGCAGGGTGAGCAGCCAGCCGTACACCATCCGCCGCGCCGTTCCCCAGCGCACGTCGGCGAGCTTGCGGCCCACCCCGGAGCCCATGATCGAGCCGGCACACACCTGGGTGGTGGACAGGCCGAAGCCCATGTGCGAGGAGGCGAGGATGGCCGCCGCCGAGGTGGTCTCGGCGGCCAGACCCTGCGGGGACCGCACCTCGACGATGCCCTTGCCCATCGTCCGCATGATCCGCCAGCCGCCCGAGTATGTGCCAAGGCCGATGGCCAGGCCGGCAGTGACGATCACCCACACCTGCGGGCCGGTGCCGGAGGCCTGGTAGCCCGCCGTAATAAGGACGAGTGTGATCACACCCATGGTCTTCTGACCGTCGGATGTGCCATGGGCGAGCGCGATCATCGAGCCGGACACGGTCTGGCCGCGGCGGAACCAGCCCGCCGCCGGCTCGTCGTCCGCGCGTCGCATCCACTTGTAGACACCGAAGGTGGCCAGGCCGGCGGCCAACCCGGCCACCAGCGGAGCGATCAGGGCGGGCAGGACGATCTTGGAGACGACGACGGAGAAGTTGACCCCGGCGGTGCCGGCGCCCACCAGCACGGCGCCGATCAGGCCCCCGAACAGCGCGTGCGACGAGCTGGACGGCAGGCCGAACAGCCACGTCGTGAGGTTCCACAGGATGGCGCCGACCAACCCCGCGAAGATCATCACCGGGGTGACGACGGTGTCGTTGACCATTCCGCCCGAGATCGTCTTGGCCACCTCTGTGGACAGGAACGCCCCGATGACGTTGAGGATCGCGGCCACCAGCACGGCGACCCGCGGCTGCAGGGCCCCGGTGGCGACGGACGTGGCCATCGCGTTGGCGCTGTCGTGGAATCCGTTGGTGAAGTCGAACACGAGCGCGGTCACCACGACCAGCGTCACCACGAACAACGTCGTCGTCATCCACGTCCTTGATGTGTGTTGGGCGGAAGACGAGTGCGCAGAGCGCGGGAATCATTCCGGCCGGCCGGGTGTCCAAACGGGGTCGTTAGGGTGAATATGTGACCAACACGCGGACAGTATCCCGGAGTGCGCGGATCCGCGACGTGGTCGGTCTTCTGGCCCGGTTGGTCCTCGCTGCGGTGTTTCTCGTCTCCGGCTCGATCAAGGCGTGGGACGCGCGGGAGACCCTGGTCGCGGTCCGCGCCTACCAGTTGCTGCCCGATTCGTTGGTCGGCACCGTCGCCGCGGTGCTGCCCTATCTGGAGATCGCGTTGGGCCTGCTGCTGCTGATCGGATTGGCCACCAGGCTGGCAGCCGTGCTGGGCGCCATCGTCCTGGTGATGTTCATCGGGGCGGTCATCTCGGCCGCCGCCCGCGGGTTGTCCATCGACTGCGGATGCTTCGGCGGCGGGGGCGAGGTGGAGCCTGGACAGACCGCCTACACCGCCGAGATCCTGCGGGACCTCGGAATGCTGGCGCTGGCGGGATACCTGGTGGTCCGACCGGACACACCGTGGTCGGTCGACCGGCACGTGCATCGCCGCACCACCGACCCGGCATAGTGGTCACGCTGGGGCTGGAAAGCTGACAGGCGCACGGCGCCGTCCGTGGACGAGCCGGGCAGCGAACGATCGGCCAGGGAATGGACCGGCAACAGGAGGGACAGCGCAGTGGCGCAATCGGGCGGCAAGGGTCCGGGCAAGGGGTCCGGCGGCAGCAAGAGCGGCGGGGGCAAGTCCGGGGCGTCGCGCCAGTCGGTGGCCGCCGCCCGCCGGTCGAGCCCGGGCAACAATCGCACCCAGTTGATCATCGGCGGGATCGCCATCGTCGTGATCGTCGTGGTCGTGGTGATCGGTGTGGTCCTGAACCGGCAGCAGACCGCCACCCAGGCCGAGGGCTACGGCCCCTCCACTCAGTCCGTGGCCACGGCTTCGACGGACGGCGTGGTGACGGTGAGCAAGCCGGGCAGCACGCCGAGGGCGACCATCGACATCTATGAGGATGCGCTCTGCCCGGCGTGCGCCGAATTGGAGCGGCAGTTCGGGCAGCAGATCAACCAGGAGCTGGACAACGGCAACCTGACCGTGAATTACCGCATGGTCGACTTCCTGAACCCGCGGTCGGCCTCCGGTGACTACTCGACCCGGGCGGCGGCGGCGCTGCTCTGCGTCGCGCAGGAATCCGGGTCGCAGGCCGGCGTCTACATGGCCTTCCACTCGGCCCTCTTCGCCTCGGAGAACCAGCCGGCGGAGAACGGCTCGAGTGACCTGTCCAACCAGCAGCTGGCCGATCTGGCCACGTCGGCCGGTGCCTCGGACGCCGCCCAGACCTGCATCTCCGGCGGGCAGAACGTGCAGGCCGCCGGCGCCGCGGCGGCCACCTTCATGACCGACCTGAACACGATCACCGGCGGCCGCGCCGGTACCCCGACCGTGGTACAGAATGGCGCCCCGGTCACGCTGAACCCCGACTGGCTGACCAACCTGGTGGCCTGACTGCGCCTGATTAGGTTCGGCCGCGGTCCCTTGGTAGCCTGTTCCGGCAGCTTGGGGCTGTGGCGCAGCTGGTAGCGCACCACACTGGCAGTGTGGGGGTCAGGGGTTCGAGTCCCCTCAGCTCCACCAGAAGGTCGTTGTTAATTTTCTCAGCCGTGCAGGGTAGGGCGGTAGGTGAGTTCTTGGGTGTGGCCGTCGAGGGTGCGCTGCTCCATGAGCTCGAGGTCCAAGTCGGGTGCACCTTGGAAGATCGGATCCTCGCCGGTCCGACCGCAGATCACCGGGAAGAGCGTCACTTGGACACGGTCGACCAGGCCGGCGGCCAGCAGGGCTCGGTTCAGGGACAGGCTCCCGTGCGAGCGCAAGGGCACCGCCGATTCCTCCTTGAGGCGGGCGACGACGGCGACAGGGTCGCCGCTCTCGACGGTCGCGTCCGGCCAGTCGAGGGGCTCCTCGAGCGTGTTCGACAGCACAGTCGCCGGCAGGTTCCTCATCCGGGTGACCCATGGGTCGAGCGCCTCGAGCTCGACGCCTTCAGCCAGCATCAGCGCGTGCGCTCGGTACGTGATGGCCCCGAAGACCATCCGCTGCTCCCGGTCGTAAAGGGCCAGGCGGTGGGCGAGCAGCTCTGGACCCTGCTTGCCCCAGTAACCGCCCCAGTTGCCCCGGTGAGCGCCGAAGCCGTCGACGGTGCAGAAGACGTCCCAGGTGTAGGTGGCGGTCATGATGCTCTCCCTGGGTCGCTCACTTGGTGGGGTCGGATGCGTACTGGGGGCGTCCGGCAGGCCGATACTTCTGGAGGACGATTCCCTTCGGGAAGGCCCGCGTTTCGACCAGGGCGAGTGCCAGGTCCGGCCCGCTGTCGGGGAACAGGCGGTCGCCCTGTCCGACGATCACCGGCACCACGAGCAGGGCAATCTCATCGATGAGGTCGTGGGCGAGCAGCCAGCGTGTCAGTGCGCCGCTGCCGTGCACCTGCAGCTCGCCTCCCGGCCGGGCCTTGAGCTCGCGGATCGCGCTCGCGAGATCGCCGGAGAGCACCGTCGTGTTGGCCCACTTCGGGTCGGTGAGCGTGGCGGACGCCACGTACTTCGGTCGCGTGTTAAGCGCGGTTGAGATCGGGTTGTCGCCCTGGTCGGACCCCCAAGAGCCGGTTCCCCAGGACCAGAGGAACATCTCGTACGTGCGCCGGCCGAACAAGAATGCGTCGGCTCGCTCGTAGTAGTCGCCGACGAACGCCATCGACTCGTCGTCGAACAGCGGCCTGGCCCACCCGCCCCGTTCCATTCCCGGGTCGAAGTCGGGATGGCGTCCGCCGTTGGACTGGAAGACGCCGTCGACGGACACCTGGACGTTGGCCTTGAGTTCCATGGTCGTATTCCTGCTTTCATGCGCTCTCGCGTGCTGAATTATCTTGAACAGTGATATACAGCTTAGCCGTGTTCGCTCACCGCGGTAAGCGTCTCGACGAGTGCCGTGACGATCCGTTGCTGGCCGGTGAGGCAGGGGTGCACACCGTCCGGACCCTGCAGGTCCGGGTGGGCGGGGACGCCGAACACATCGACGAGGTCCACGACGGAATCACCGAGGCCTCGGATGGCGTCGGCGAGGGCGGTGATGTCGGTGTTGCGCCAGCTGCTCGCTCCGTACTGGAACGCGGTGTTGCTGGTTGCACGTTCCTCGTCGACAGGGACCGGGGTGAGCCAGACCCACTGTGCTCTGGTGCGTTCGGCGGCGATGCCTCGTAGCTCGCGCAGATTGGCGAGGCTCTCGGAGAGGGTGACTTGGGGTTTGCCGCCGGCGATGCGGGTCACGTCGTTGCCGCCGAGGCCGCAGATTATCCAGCCGGGGGCGGGGTGCAGGATCGAGGGCCAGCGGCGCAGGATCATCGCAGTGGTGTGCGCGGAGAGCCCGGCATTGACCACCGTGAGGTCGTCGTGCGGTCTGGCGATCGCGAGGACGTGCCGGAAGATCTCGGCCCAGGACCTCAGGTCGTCGGTGATGCTGTCGCCGACGGCGAGCAGGCGGGTGCCCGGCCGGAACGGGAGCCGCGAAACGCGACCGGCGAAGTCGGCGTCGGCGAGCAGGTCCTCGGCGGCGTGGCGGGCCTGGGTGTCGAACCGATCGCGGATGCCGGCGTAGTCCTCGGGGCTCACGCCGAAGATCGCCGGGAGCGCGTCGGCGAGCCCGGGCAGGTAGCCGTAGAGCTTCTCCAGGTGCAAGTACTGCAGCTGCCCAGCGGCCGGGGGAGCGTAGGGGTCTTGCCGGTCATCCTCAAACCGCTCGCGCATGGCGGGTCTTGGGGAGCAGGAACCCGGCGATGACGAGCCAGATCAGCGATCCGAACCGGCCGATCGGGATGAGGAACTGCAAGGGCTCGATCACCATCGTCAGAGAGCTCAACTCGGCTACACCGGCGATTGCGAGCCCGATCCATGCGAACCGGACCGGCAGGAGCCGCAGCAACAGGCTCGGAACGGCGATGCCGGCGACGAGCAGCCCGAGCCCGAGGACATGCGCGAACCCGCCGGCGGCGAAGCTCGCGTAGGCGAGGGCGTGTGTGAACTCGGGGTCCGCGGACACGACCGGCTGGCTCTGGGTCCAGGTGATGATCGCGGAGACCATGAGCAGGATCGCCGCCGCCGTGCCGCCGAAGAGGCCGATCCCCGGGCCGGGGACACGGATGCCGAGTCGCTGCTGACGCGCGTACACGGTGGCGGCATAGATCCCGAGCGGGATCGCCGAGCCCAGTTGCAGCATCGAGGCGAACCGGACCGCGAATCCGTGATCGGCGAAGAACCCGGCCACGGTTTCGGTGTCGCCGAACGGCGACGTGATCGTGCCCCCGCCGGAGAGCACCGCCATCGAGATCAGGCTGCCGATCAGCAGGCCGAGAGACGCCAGGCCGAGGATGCCGGGGTTGGGGCCGCCTGCGGCGCGCGCCGGGGAGCTGGTGTGGGTACTCATCGGGAACTCCTTTCGTTCTTCAGGGTCGTCGCCGTCCTGGACCGTCTCGAACGCCAGGGGAGCGTGGAGCGGCGCCGAAGCGCAACCGACCGTCGCAGCCACGAGGTCCGCCTCACCCCCGACGGTGAACGGCTCCTTGCTGCGCTGCGCCCCATCGCCGATGCCCACGAGGCAGCGTTCACCCAGGGCCTGGGCGAGGCCGACCTGGACCGACTCGCCGCCTACCTGGAGACCATCGCCGCATCGCGCGGACTCAGCCGAGACATTCATCGCGACACCCGGACCGCTGCTGAACAGCCATGACATCGACGGAACCATCAGCACCCCCAGGTGCGCGCCCAGCCGAGGCCAGAGATGCGCATCTGACCGCGGGCAGAGGCGCGGCGGGAAAAACGTGACCCCCTCGCGCCACGTTCTACGCCTCGTCGGATTAAGCTCGTCTGGTCACGACATGTGCGTGACGTGTGTAGTGACCCCGAGCGTGCGCCGAACCGCTGGAGGCTCGACTGTGACCGCAGTAGCACCCCGTCCCGTGGTGACCCGGCCGTATCCGGTTCAGCGGGCGCCGCACGGGGCGAAGTTCTTGCAGTACCTGCACACGACGGACCCCAAGGTGCTGGGGCTCATGTACATCGCCACGTCGTTCACCTGGTTCATGATCGGCGGACTGATGGCGCTGTTCATGCGAACCGAGCTGGCCCAGCCCGGCATGCAGTTCCTGTCTCCCGAGCAGTTCAACCAGCTGTTCACCATGCACGGCACGATCATGTTGCTGTTCTACGCAACGGCCGTGGTGTTCGGGTTCGCGAACCTGGTGCTGCCGCTGCAGATCGGTGCGCCGGACGTGGCATTCCCGCGGTTGAATGCGCTCTCCTACTGGCTGTACTTCTTCGGTGCGCTGATCGCCGCGTCGGGCTTCTTCACCCCGGGTGGCGCGGCGGCGTTCGGTTGGACCGCCTACGTGCCGCTGTCGCTGGCCGAGCACTCGCCGGGCGTCGGCGGCGACCTGTGGATCATGGGTCTGGCCGTGTCCGGCCTCGGCACCATCCTCGGCGGCGTCAACATGATCACCACGGTGATCTGCATGCGCGCTCCGGGCATGACCATGTGGCGCCTGCCGATGTTCACCTGGGCCATCTTCATCACCTCGATCCTGGTCCTGATCGCGTTCCCGATCCTGACCGCGGCGCTGATGGGCATGGCCTCGGACCGGCATTTCGGGTCCCACGTGCTCGACCCGGCCAACGGCGGCGCGATCCTGTACCAGCACCTCTTCTGGTTCTTCGGGCACCCAGAGGTCTACATCATCGCCCTACCCTTCTTCGGGATCATCAGCGAGATCATCCCGGTGTTCAGCCGCAAGCCCCTGTTCGGCTACCGGGGCATGGTGTACGCCCTGATGGGCATCGCCGCGCTGTCCGTCGCGGTGTGGGCGCACCACATGTTCGCCACCGGTGCTGTGCTGCTGCCCTTCTTCAGCTTCATGACCTTCCTGATCGCGATCCCGACCGGCCTGAAGTTCTTCAACTGGATCGGCACGATGTGGCGCGGCCAGGTCAGCTTCGAGACGCCGATGCTGTTCGCCGCGGGCTTCCTGGTGACCTTCCTGTTCGGCGGCCTGACCGGCGTCATCCTGGCCGCCCCCCCGTTGGACTTCCACGTCTCCGACTCGTATTTCGTGGTGGCCCACTTCCATTACGTGCTCTTCGGCACCATCGCATTCGCCACTTACGGCGGCATCTACTTCTGGTTCCCGAAGGCAACCGGGCGGTTCCTGGACGAGAAGCTGGGCCGTCTGCACTTCTGGACCACGTTCATCGGTTTCCACACCACGTTCCTGGTGCAGCACTGGCTGGGGGACATGGGCATGCCGCGCCGGTACCCGGACTACCTGCCGTCCGACGGCTTCACCACCCTGAACACGGTCTCCACCATCGGCGCCTTCGTGCTCGGCTTCTCCACCATCCCGTTCATCTGGAACGTCATTCGGTCGTGGCGGTACGGCGAGATCACCACCGCCGACGACCCATGGGGCTACGGCAACTCACTGGAGTGGGCGACCAGCAGCCCGCCGCCGCGGCACAACTTCAAGTCCCTGCCCCGGATCCGGTCCGAACGGCCCGCGTTCGAGCTGCACCACCCACACATGGTCGAGCGGATGCGCTCCGAGGCCCATCCGCACCGCGGGTGGAAACCGTTGGACGAGGCGGAGGCCAGCCCACATCTGAAGATCCCCGAGGGCAAGGGTTCGGGCTCGTCGACCGCACCTTTCGGCGGGTGAGGCGCTGTCCACGGTTCTGGTCACCGTCACCGGGCACGACCGACCCGGGGTCACCGGTGAGCTGTTCACCGCTCTCGCGACGCATCGCGTCGAGGTGCTCGACATCGACCAGGCGGTCATCCGCGGTCAGCTGACTCTCGGTGTGCTGGTGCGCACCACGGAGGATCCGCAACCGATCAGGGTCGACGTCGAGCGTGCGATGCGGTCCATGGGCATGGCCGTGCGGGTGGGGGTCGACCAGCCGGCGGACGACCTGCGGCGCGGCGCCACCCACGCGGTCGTCGTGCTGGGACGTCCGCTGCAGGCCACCGCCATCGGTGAGCTGGCCCACCGCTTCGGCATCCTGGGCGTCAACATCGAGACGATCCGGCGGATCGCCGACTACCCGGTCACCGGCCTGGAGCTTTCGGTCAGCGCGCCCGACGACGAGGCGCTGCGTTCGGCCGTGGTCGACGTCGCCGCGACGGCCGGGGTGGATATCGCGGTGGAGCGGATCGGGATCGCCCGCCGGGCCAAGCGGCTCATCGTCTTCGACGTCGACTCCACCCTGATCACCGGCGAGGTGATCGAGATGCTCGCCGACCACACCGGCACCAGGTCGAAGGTGGAGGAGATCACGGCCGCCGCGATGCGCGGTGAGCTGGACTTCGCCGAGTCGTTGCGGGCGCGGGTGGCGATGCTCGAGGGACTGGACGCCGATGTGCTGGACGAGATAGGCGCCGCGTTGGTGCTCACCCCGGGCGCCCGCACCACCATCCGGACGCTGAAGCGGCTCGGCTTCCGCTGCGGCGTGGTCTCCGGTGGGTTCACCCAGGTCACCCGGCATCTGGTCGACGAACTCGACCTGGACTTCGCCGCCGCCAACACCCTGGAGGTGGTGGACGGCCGGCTGACCGGCCGGCTCGTCGGCGACATCGTCGACCGGGCCGGCAAGGCGTCGGCCCTTGAGCGATTCGCTGCCCAGTTCGGGGTGGGACTGGCGCAGACCGTCGCCGTGGGGGATGGTGCCAACGACATCGACATGCTCTCCGCCGCCGGCCTTGGCATCGCGTTCAACGCCAAGCCCGTCGTCGCCGGTTTCGCCGACACCACGCTCAACCAGCCGTTCCTGGATCCGGTGCTGTTCATCCTCGGCATCTCCCGGGAGGAGATCGAGGCCGCCGACGCTGCCGACGGCACGTTGCGCCGGGTGCCGATCGAATGAGTGCGGTGCTGGCACCGTCCCGTCGTCCCCGGGGCGAGAGCGGCAGCCGCGCTGATCAAGGCGTCGGCAAACCGGACCAAACCGGCGCGAAAGTGGTGGGATGATCAGCGCGGCGGCTGAACCGGCAGCGCCGCTCGGTGCGGTGCTGGCGCCGCTGGCCGATCGGTACGCGCACTGGCTCGGCCTGGATACCGCCCAGGTGCTGGCCGACCGGGAGGAGGCCGCGCACGACATCCGAGCAATGCAGCTGGTGCTGCGGATGGAACGCTCCGACCCGCCGTCCTGGCACCGCGCAGTCGCCCTGGCCGCCGGCGGCGCGGCGGCGATCTGCCTGGACGAGCGGGCCGAACCCGGCGGCGAATGGCACGACCCGGTCGCCGCGTACGTTCGCGGGCACATCCGCAAGGTCACCCGGCGGGCCCGCGGCGCGC